>JAKFVJ010000198.1 GCA_021732245.1 Candidatus Obscuribacterales bacterium
ATTCCGTCTGAGTGATTGTTCACCCACGGTTCACCCAGCTTGTTCAAGATAGAGAAAAGCGTTTTGGCAGGAGACCTTTATGTCCTCTGTTAGCATAGTTTGGTTTAGGCTTGATCTAAGGCTTTCGGATAATCCGGCGCTGACTGCAGCTGCTTTAGTCTCACGTCATGTGATACCGGTATATATTCACGCGCCGAAAGAGGATGGCAGTTGGTCTCCCGGAGCAGCTAGTTGCTGGTGGCTGCATCAATCACTTTCCAGTTTGGATCAAGAGCTTAGAAAATTGGGCTCGAGACTGATTATTTGCAAAGGCGATTCTATTGCCTCGCTACTTTCTATCATCAAGACGACGGGGGCTGACTCGGTATTCTATAACAGGCTCTATGCCCCATATGCATGGGCTCGCGACATCAAGGTGGAGGCTGTTCTGCGCAGTCGTGGTGTGTCAGTCGAGTCATTCAATAGCAGCTTGTTGCATGAACCACATGTGCTGCGTACTCAGAGCGGAAATCCTTTTCGCGTATTTACTCAATTCTGGAATAATTTAATTGCCACAAGTGAACGGTCACATCCTTTTGGTGCCCCGCAGCGACTTGCATTTCCTGAAATTGAAATTGCGTCACTGCCACTGGAAGCGCTTGAACTTGAGCCTCGATTTAATTGGACATCCGGAATGAGTTCAATATGGAAACCGGGTGAAACAGGGGCTTTTTTGAGATTAGTCAATTTCACCAGCAAAGGATTATGTGATTACGCCACAGGACGAGACAGACCGGACCAAGATGGTGTCTCAATGATGTCGCCGCATTTACATTTCGGCGAGATTGGTCCACGGCAAATATGGCACGCTATTAGCGCAGCTGGAAAACATCTTCAGGCAAAAATAAATGTGGCAACGTATTTGAAAGAATTAGGTTGGCGAGAATTTGCTCATCATGTGCTCTTTAATTTTCCGGAAACCAGCGAGTTGCCGCTGCGCCGACAATTTCAAGATTTTCCTTGGTGCGACAATGACCACGCTTTTGAGCGCTGGAAGTACGGACAGACCGGCTTTCCAATCGTTGATGCCGGCATGCGGCAGCTTTGGAAAATTGGCTGGATGCATAATCGCGTGCGCATGATTGTCGCGTCTTTTTTGACGAAAGACCTGCTAGTGTCCTGGAAGCACGGCGCCCAGTGGTTCTGGGACACTCTGGTCGATGCCGATTTGGCAAGTAACACCTTTGGCTGGCAATGGACAGCGGGTTGTGGTGCTGATGCCGCGCCGTATTTCAGAATTTTCAATCCCGTTTTGCAGGGAGAAAAATTTGATCCCAAAGGTGCTTACGTGCGTCAATGGCTGCCGGAATTATCCAGGCTGCCGGATGGATGGATTCATCGGCCCTGGTTGGCGCCGCAACACGAATTGGAGAGTGCCGGTGTCAAATTAGGAAGCACATATCCCCAAAATATAATTGATCATGCCTGGGCTCGCAACCGAGCACTGGCTGCTTTTGCGGAGGTTAAAGGGTAGTATGAAAGGAGGTGTCGAATGGATAAGTCCAAGACCGTCTTGGTAATTGGTGCTACAGGTTATATAGGGGCACGTTTGGTGCCTCGATTGCTCAATGCCGGTTACAGAGTAAGGGCCGCGTCGCGCTCTCTGGACAAGCTGTTGCGATGCACCTGGGCAGGTCATGAAAATCTTGAACTTGTGTCCTGTGACGTGATGAACCTGCAAGAATTGAATCAGGCAATGCATGGCTGCGAGGTTGCTTACTACTTTGTACATTCTATGAATTCACAGCATAAAAACTTTGCAGAAGCAGATCGCCGTGGTGCTCACAATATGGTAGCTGCAGCACAAACAGCCGATTTAAAACGGATCATATATCTAGGTGGATTGGGTGATAGAAACGATAATTTAAGCGAACACTTGCGTTCTCGCGATGAGGTGTTGCAAATCCTGCGGAGTGGTCCTATCTCTGTAACTGCGCTCCGGGCTGCAATGATTATTGGTTCTGGTAGTGCATCTTTTGAGATTCTGCGTTATTTGGTTGAGCGATTACCATTGATGATAACGCCGGCTTGGGTGCGTACGCCGTGCCAGCCAATTGCTGTTCGCAACGTGCTCAATTATCTAATTGGCTGCCTGGAACGGGATGACACAATGGGACAGGTATTCGATATTGGTGGACCGGAAATTCTAAGCTATCAGCAACTAATGAATATTTATGCTGAAGAAGCAGGACTCCACAGGCGGTATGTGATACCAGTTCCATTCTTTACACCGAGGTTGAGTTCTTACTGGATTCACCTTGTCACACCTGTGCCTGCCTGTATTGCGCGTCCCCTAACCGAAGGATTACGCAATCCGGTCGTATGCACAGAAAACCGTTTGAGAGAATTAGTTCGACAGGATTTGCTTGATTGTCGTACTGCGATACGACTAGCTCTCAGTTGCTTACAGCATCGGCAAGTCGAAAGTCACTGGAACGGTGTTGGTGATCTTCGACCTGCAGAATGGCGCTATTTAGAAGATCCACTTTGGGCCGGTCCAAACTTTGAAGCAAAGGGAAAGAGACCAACGCAAATTAAAGCGCTAGGAGCCAAATCCAGATGACCAACACTCGATGGCGGCATCAGAACTGGTCCCTCTAATTTCGGTAGAGCAAGCTAATACGCTCCTGATCATTGGTACTTATAGGTAGTGGTTTCACGTAGTCATAGTTAGCATTAACATTAATATTCATAGCCTCAGTCCGGGATTAATCGTGATGGGTTTAATTCGCTGGGAATATTTCCCATATGCGCAAATAGGAGCTATGCACCATGCAAGCAAAACGAATTTTAGGATTTTTAGGCGTATTTGTTGTACTCACTATAGGACAACTTGCAAATGCCTATACTTTGCCGGATGGTTTTCCTTTTGCTGCCTGCCCAGGCGGTTCGTTAATTGAGTCATCCTCTAGTCCCAATGTGTCACAGATAGTTGAGTATAAGACGTCGCAGTCGGCTCGAGAAATCAGCGAATTTTATACGCAAGATATCAAATCAAAGGGATGGGCACTTACAAGTGGTGGTATGCAAACACCATTTTATTCAGTGCTTCGAGCTACGAAAGGTAAGGCTAAAGTCATCATGCATATTAACTCCGGCGAGAGAAGTCCTTCCCGTGTTCGAATTGTCTTGCTCCTCAATCCGGAATGAAGTCTGGACGAAGGCTAGATGAAGATTCTGACCAGGGCTGGCGGTTTAATGAAGTGCTACGATGAATACAAGGCTCATACTAGCTGGTCTAATTGGAATTTGGGCTTTTATGCGTTACCAATTACTAAGTCTAATGATGTTTTTGTTTACGGCTGCGGTTTGCAATGCCCAGGAGCAGCAGCCGATTCCTCTTCAAGGCACCGTCAAAATGAATATGTTGCAGGTCGAGGATACTTTGGCGCAAATGGAGGCTCTTGAAGCAAAGATAAACAAGGACAGTCAGGCACTAGCCTATCAATTGGTACGCCAGAACATACAAAATGCGGTGAGCCCGAACGTAATTGGTTCGGCTACCACACAAATTATTCTTCCCCCGGCGCCAATGCCTGATGGCTCGATGAGAATGGGCGATTTGAAGCCGATTTCAAAACCAGTCTTTCATAAGCTCTTAACCGATTTAAGAGAGCAAGTTGTAGATCTGCGTAGGAAGGTAATTCTTTTGAACAATTGGCCTGTTGGTCTAGACAAAGAAGTTGCTGAGCCATGGAAACAGACTACAGTTGCCATCGATGATATGGTGAATAGCTGCAATAGACTTATAGAAGCTTGGAAGAATGATAAGTCGTCTAGGACTGCTCTGGCTAAGGAATTGCATGTCATCAATAAGCGTTGTGAACAATTGGATAAACGGCTTGATCAAATCGCAGGAATTGTAAAAGCTTACGATCGCACCAGAAGCGCTGAATTAGCCGGCAGCGCAGATAAGAAGTAATACGAGTATTTGTAATGTTACAGGTTGCTGATTATAGGACGCAGTGACGTCCCATAGAAAAACCCGTCGATATAATCGAATAAAAGACATATGCAAAGGTGGGGGCGCATGACAGAAAAATTCATTTCGAAGCGCTTTATGAGCGCCGTTTCGTTTGCTGTGATATTTGCAGCATCACAGTTAACTACAGTTCCACTGTTCGCACAAGGGCTGCAAGCGATGCAAAGCAAGCCTTCCGGTCCTGGGGCAATGATTGAAAATTTCCAGCGTCTAGCTGCAATTCAGATGCCTGCGGGTTGGGAAAAGACTCCTGAACCGACAGGACCAGGATATGGTGCACTGCCTGGCTATTCAATCAAGTACCACAGCCCGGATGATGATGACACCAAGATTGGTGTCATGAGTTTGGAATTGCCGATGATTACGGATGCTTCAAGTAATGCTTTTCGCGACATTCTCAAACAGGGACCTCACCTTATTTACACAGACGCAAATCCAGTGACTGATGCTGACGAAAAAACAATGCAAAGTCTGGATGAAGTCTTAGGTAACGCCGCAAATAACCAGGTGTCTAAACATAGTCTAGAAGTACAGAAAGGCTATACGATTCATAACTTTCATTTGCAGACTGTCGAAGTAATTACCATAGGCGGACAATCCGTGTTGTCTTACAAAGGCTGGTACCAGGATCGAGACAACCGCTCGCATGGTACACGTAGTTGGGTACTTTCGATTGACGCTACGCCGAATGACAAAAAGGCAGACGCGCAGCACATTTACATGGAAGCTGACGAAGACGAGGAGTATCAGTCCGCGTTGCCTCTCTTCCAGGAATCATTAAATTCGGTTCGGTGGAAGTTCTAAAGGGAGCTGTCGTTATGCGGATTTTTCTGCAAGTAAGCGTTCTAAAAGCCACATTCTTGTAAGGGCACTTACAGAAAGACCTTTGGATTGTGCAATCGCCAGGAGCTCTCCCATTTGAGATGATTCTACCCGACATTGTATGACGGCATCCTTCGGAAGTCGTTCGCCCGCTTCGCGACGAATTTTTTCTACGCGTTTGGACAGCCTGTCATGACGTTCTTGGTTAGTTTCTCTTTTGGGCATTGGTAAACTCCGTCAGATACTTTTTGCCTGCATTCATTGCATGAAATACGATTTCGTCATCGCCAATTAACTCTACGCCAACTTCAAGCATTCGTCCGGACTTTGTGAAACCAACGAACATCAATCGATCGTTTCCAGTCGGACTTGTTCCAAGGTCCAACCAAATAGACTCCGTGCCATTGAGCACTTCGTCTACTTCTGTCACGGTCACTTCGTGACGTTGTAAATTGTCTTTCTTGTATGAAATCATCAAGGCAGTCCTTGATGTATTTGATTGTAATACAAACAAATACATCGGTCAATCTCACCCAAAAACAAAGGACGGGCTGGAATCCCGTCCTTTGTAGTTCTCGTGATCACGCAAGTGTGTGGTGTTGGCGTGGGTAAGGAGGAGAACACTCTCTACGCTCCGGTGCTGCAGAGCCAGCACCTTCGCTTGCCCCCGACGAGACATTAAGTCTCGTCTCCTTGGCTTTTCCATCTTCGCTCTGCGGCGCATTGCTCATCGCAACGCTTGCTTCGCTTCTAGTGGAAGAGACAGCATTTTATTTAGTCGGCGACGTCATGCCAACTTTGCGTGGATTTTTGATTTTGGTCCTCCACGCTGAGGAGCAGCCTTATAGGCTGACTTCGAATTGGGATAACCACCTGAGTAGTCATCATCATCATCGTCGTCATCATCCTCATCTTCGTCATCTTCGTATTCGATTTCATCATCTTCATCTGACATGACTAATTCACCTCCTATTGGATTTACAGTCTGTGTTGTATCGGCAGAAGTTCCCGCCGGTGTATCTAAGACGCGAAGTTTTGGTGGAAAGGCAACTTGGGTTGCCTCAACGACTGGAGTGACGCGAGCTTTACCGTGTCTGTCTGTCCAATGATCCATTATCAAACGACCAGTGACAGTCACCTGATAGCCTTTGGCCAGGAATTTGGACGACAGTTCGGCTAACTTGCCCCAGGTTTCTACTTTGTAAAAGTCTGTGGTTTCAGTTGGCTTGCTGTTGTTTTTGGCCTTTTGGCGGTTGTTGATGGCAACCACCATTGTTGTTTTAACGCGACCGGATGGAAAGCACATTTGCTCCGGCGCACGGACCAAATTCCCCACGATTGAAACACTGGCTAAGCTCATACGCACCTCCAAGGCAGACGCCCTTTCGGCGCCTACAAGAATTGAATAGTGGGGAGATGCTAGTAAAGTAACATACCATACATACGTCAGTCAATGATCGAAATTTGGGCACTGGTGGCACTCGTGTGGCCGATACTGGGTTTCCGGGTACAAGATTTAATGTGCTGTGTCTCATCTGCACCGACAATTGGTAAAAATCCAACTATAGGTTTCGATACAAGTGAATTCACGCAATGAATCCCCCGAAGCGAAGCAAGGATTGCGAGGAGCGATCCGCAGCAGAGCGAACATGGTATGCCGGACGGCAAGCGGAGGCGAAGCGTGAGCGAAGCCGGAGCGACTATAAATTGGTTTGAACGATACAAGTTTCGCCAGCCTTTGGGGCAAGGCGGTATGGGTACTGTATATCTTGCCGAGGATAAGACCGAAGGCAATAGGCAGTGTGTCATCAAGCAGCTGACTAACAAATACGCCGACCCTGCAGTCCACCAGGAGGCTATAAGGCTCTTTAAAAGAGAAGTGGCTATACTGCGCAACCTAAATCACCCGGGCATTGTAAGGGTGTTTGATGACCATGCTACGGACGATGGCCGTTACTTCCTTGTTATGGATTTGGTGCCTGGCAATAACCTAGAGGTGATGCTCAAGACTGGTGGTCCTTTTGACTCCAATCACGTTACATGGATAGCTATTCAGTGCGCTGAAATTCTGGAATATTTGCATAGGCAGGAGCCTCCGATTATTTATCGTGATTTGAAGCCGAGTAATCTTATGCTTACGCCAGAGGGAAAAGTTGTTTTTGTAGACTTTGGTATTGCACGAACATTCATGCCGAAAGAAGCTGCTACGCGCGTGGTGACTGCGGGATACTCACCGCCGGAGCAGTACCTAGGCAAGCCGGAAGTACGTTCGGATTTGTATTCGCTTGGACAAACTATGGGGCATTTGCTTACAGGCGTGAGACCCAAGCCGCTATCTAGCTATGCACCGTTGCATTTAAATCAGAAGGTCAATCGCCGTCTTGATGCTTTGGTTAGGCAGTTGACCAATTACGAGCCGAATACGCGTCCGGAGTCAGCGACTATTGTTAAGTACGAGCTTCATCAGATTTATAAGGAAATGCATCCGGAATATGTCATTCCGCCTATAGAAATAAATGCCGCTCCGGATACGCAAGCGAAGACGAACACTGCAAGTGATGCAGCGGATACATCCTTTACCGACTTCCAAGATCCTTCTGCCAAGCCAAAAATCTGGAAAAAAATTCGTGGCTGGCTAGGAATCTAGCTTCCGCGAAGGTTAATGGTTCGTGAATTCAGTCCCGGAAAGGTTTTGTGAGCCAATCGGCTGGGTATGAAATGTAGGGGGCGAGCCGTTAGCTAACTATAGCTATGGTCAATTTGACCATGTCTAGAAAGCTAGCGGACACATAACTAGTGTGCGGGCGCCAAGATGGGTGGTGCTTTAACAATGGCGTTTGTACGAGCAATTATTATTGTGCTGGCTATCCAGCTAATTTTGCCTTGGTCGGCGTACGCTCAGGAGGCAGGATCAGGTGCAGATGCGCCAGGTTCGACTGTGCCCGCTTCTGCAAATCTTGATCTATCCTCAACGGAAAGATCAGTTTCTGCCGCTTCTGTTATGTCGAATGCCAGTGCCGCAACTATTAATTTGGCTGGTGTAAGCAGAACCGTCAGCCCAACCGATATGCTTACAGCTGCAGAAATGGTGGCTGTCAGACAAGTGCTTAATGCCGGACAGCAGTATCTGCAGTTAAACGAGGCTGGTGTCGCTATTGGTGGAGGACTCAGGCTCAACTACCATGCCGCCGATGGTCTGAGTAATCTAGTAATTCCTGCTGGGGTACATGCATCACAAAACGCTGCGCTGATGCAAAATTTAAATCTGACCGGCAATTTTACCAATGCCGGCACATTCAGTGTTTACTCCACCAATTCATCTGTAAATGCAGCTTCAATTAATGCTACTAATATATACAACAACGCAAGCGGAGTAATTACCTCCACGCTAGCCAATCTCAACCTCAATGCCATTAACAATATTGTCAATGCCGGAACCATCGCGAACTCGGGCAACTTGAATTTGACGGCCGGGAATTCCATAGTCAATGCCTCCTCTGCGGCGATGATGGCTGTCATGCAGGCTAACAACATCAGCATGGTGGCGAACAATATTGCTAACAGTGGAACCATTGCCGCCCTCACCGGCAATCTCAACATTGCCTCGCAGATGGCGCAGAATTTGACGGTCAACAACGTTGGCGGCATTTTGCAAGCACTCAACGGCAATATAAATTTGCGTGATCCGTCATATTCCGGTTCTGCCAATATAGATCTTATGGGCGGGGATTACGTCTCACGTGCGCTCAATCTTTATGCAGGCTCAGGCACCGCAACGGTCAATGTTGGACAACTCGCAGGACTTGTTAATACGTATGCTGGTGCGGAGCACATTTCTGCCGATACAACCCTCTTAAGACTAGGCAACAATATATCAATCGACCCTACTTACTACAACACCGGTAGCATTGAGATCGTAGGAACAGTCTCATCCGATGAGGGTTTAGCAATAGTAGCCGGTGGTGATATCATCGCCGATATCAACGGTAAGATAGTCACTAACGGCAATAATCTTTTGATGATTGCCGGCGCGAATATAACCAGTATATGTTCCGGTTGCACGACGCCTGGACCAGGTACGGTTGGTCCCACTCCTGGTTCCGGATCAACACCCACATCAGGACTTGCTGAAGGGACTGTTACCGTCAGCCTGACTGGTGGCAGCGGTGGCAATATTGATTTAAGTGGCAGTTTGCAGGAAACAGTAATTGACACATCATCAAGTAATAGCGCCGGCGGCAACGTCACACTTGTTGCCTTGGCAGATGGATTTGGCTTAAAGGGAACAGTTAAGTTGAATACTTTCTGCCTCCTGGGTAATTGCATCGGAGAGATTAATACAATCGGAGGTGGTGCTGGAGGGGGTGGCAATGTGACAATTTATGCTGGTGCTAGTTCCTTCTTACCGGTTACATCAATCATTACCAACCAGATTGTAACTACTAGTAGCGGCACACTCAACTCAGGGTCCGTCACATTGCAGACAACCCAGGCTGTTACGTCCGACTCACAGCCACTAGTTCTCGATGCACATGCTGTCATAACCAGTGGTAACACTATTCAACCTGGAGCGACGCTTGCCCTCGCAGGCATTTCTACGGGTACCATCAACACTGACGTCGCAGGCGGTTCGCAAGCAGGGGGCAATGTAGTCATCAAGGCTTACGGCGATATCGATACGAGCGCGGGCACCATTGCGACGATTAACAACGGCGTTGGCGCAGCCGGTGAGGTTACCATAACATCGAGCAACGGCTCCGTATCCACTGGCGAGATCGATTCCTTTGTCTATAGCGGTTGGATCGCAGCAGCCAATGTAACTATCTCGGCTTATGGAAATATTTCTACGAATGGCCACTTCATTTATGCATTTCAGGGCGGATCCGGTGCAGGTGGCACAATAACGCTAACATCAACCAATGGCTCTGTATCAACCGGCGTGTTATTAACTGGTGTCGGCGATACAGTGTCTGCAGGCAACGTAATTATCTCGGCTTACGGAAATATTACAACGGATCAGATTTATGCTTTCAACGTCGGCACGGGCGGAGGCGGCACAGTGACTTTTAAATCAAGTAATGGTGCCATTTCAACAGGTGAGATCGCCACCAATACACAGTTAGGTTTAGTGCCCGCAGGCAATGTTGCGCTCTCCGCCTATGGCAATATCACTGTCGGCGGTAAGATTAATGCTTCCAACGCCGGCCCAAGCATTGGCGGCTCAGTTACCCTATTGACACTAGGTTCATTGAATACTGGTGACATTGATACATCAACTAGTGGTTCGCTTGGCGGATCGATTATTGCTGCTGCCGCCGGTGATAATGGAAGTTATTCCATTGTTATGGGAAACCTAAAAACTTCAGGTTCAGTTGCTGCCGGCTTTGTAGAGATAGTATCCACAGATTTTTTTGAGAAGCCTGTCACTGTCGGCACCGTCACAGCGCAAGCGTCAGGACCAAGTGGAGCAGGTGGTTCCGTAGGTATAGCTACACGAGGTCGACTGACAGTAGGTAACATCGACACGACTAACACTTCCGCGAGCGCCGGCAGCGGAGCACATTCCGGGTCTGTATTTTTGTCATCCGGTAGCACTGCCATCAACGCGATTACTGCAAGTGCTATTAATGCCTATAACTCAGCAAATGGATCAACAACAGGACAGGTAATACTCATCGCCTCAGGAATTATAGGAGTTGGCACCATCACGACTTCAGCAGGTAACAGCTTGGTGAGTCCGCTTTATACGAGTTTCACGACATCGATAAGTTCATCTACGATCATAGATGTATCGCTAGCTGGAATATCGGGATTCTTCTCGAATTATAATCCACAAGGCTATTCATCAATTAGTGGCGGTGGCACGCAATTGACAATTGACAGTGGGGGCAACTCATCATTGTTAGCGCCGATTCTTTGTTTGGGTGCTGTTTCAATAGAGTCTATAAACTCAAATACCGGTACTCAGGCTGATGGGGTAGCATTGGTAGCATTTGGCGATATAACGCTGAGTGGGGCAGTTGGTGTCAATACAGTTGGCACTACGAGTGGTGGCAATGTCCATTTACTCTCTATTACCGGACAAATATCCGTTGACGGTCTTGCCACAAACAGCAGTGGTGCAGGGTCAGCTGGTAATGTTAGTGTGTCGGCTTCTGGATTTATCGATATCGGTGGAACTATTAATGCTTCTAACTCCGGCACCGGCGCAGGCGGCGCTGTCACTCTAATATCGACTACTAGCTCTGTTTCAGCTGGTGAGATCGACACGTATGTCACAGGCGGTTCTGGTCCAGCCGGCAGCGCCAGTATCTTAGCCTACCAAGGCATTAACACGAACGGTAATGCAATTAAAGCTTATAATGCCGGTACAGGTTCAGGCGGCACGGTCTATCTAGTGTCGGGTACTGGCTCTGTCTCAGCTGGCGAGATCGACGCTTATGCAAGCAGCGGAACGGCTGCGGCCGGCAATGTCTTTATTGCAGCTTACGGAGACATTGATACGAATGGCAACGCAATTGCTGCTTATGGCGCGGGCTCCGGTTCAAGCGGTAACGTCATTCTAATTTCGAGCAGTAACTCTATTGCGACCGGTGCAATTGAAGCCTATGTCAGCGGCGGTTCAGAGAAAGCAGCCGATGTATCTATCTCGGCGTATGGATCTATTAATCTGAGTGGAACGCTTAACGCTCGTAATCTCGGCAGCGGTGCAGGCAGCACAATCAATTTACTTTCAGCCAATGGTTCTGTTACAGCCAACTCGATTGATGTGGATGTTAGTGTTGCTTCGATTGTAGCGGGGAATCTAAATATCGAAGCTGCCGGAGCTATTGATACGAGCGCAGGCACTATTCAAGCTAAAAACGGCGGCACGCGCCCAATCGACAGCGGAGTCACTCTGCTATCACATACTAGCTCAGTTACAACCGGCGGCATCGACATCAGTGTCGATGCTGGTTCGGCAGCATTAGCCGGGAATGTCTCTATCTCAGCACCCCTATTTATTACTGTCGGCGCCAAGATTGATGCTTCCAATAACGGCACCGGTGGCGGTGGCGCAGTCACTCTAGTGTCCAGTGGGAGTTCTGTTACAGCAAGCGACATTGATACCCATGTCCAAAGTAGTTCGGCACTGGCAGGTGGTGTCAGCATCTTGGCTTATGGACTTGTTAATGGCGGTGGTGGAACGATTAATACTTCCAATGCCGGCGTAGGCGCAGGCGGAGCGGGCACAGCGGGTACAGTCACCCTAATGTCAAGCACCGGTGCTGTAACGACAGGCGGCATAAACACCAACGTGAGCGGTGGTTCGGCGCCAGCCGGCGACGTAACTATATTGGCTGAAGGAAACATAACTGCCAATGGAGTAATTAACACTTCTAACGCCGGCACCGGATCAGGCGGCGAGGTTGCACTGACATCAGGCAATGGATCAGTCTCAATTAACGGAATTCAAACTAATGTCGGCGGCGGTTCTGCGGCAGCTGGTAATGTAATTATTGCGGCTCCCGGAGCTATTGCTTCAACTGGTTCCATTGCTACCAATAATACTGGTGCAGGGGCAGGTGGCTCTGTTGCTCTGCTTACTAATGGCACTATCAGTTTGAGTACTGTTATAACTTCTGCCACTGCTTCTGGGGTACCAAGCGGGTCAGTATTTTTGAGCTCCGGCAATACCGGCACCGGGGCTATCTTAACAGGCACGATAACGCTTAATGGTGGTGCGCTGTTAGCAACAGCCGCAAAATTCGGCAGCGTTACAGTTCAACTATTTACAGATGGCAACACGCTCTCAGTGGATGCTGGACAGATTTTTGCAACTGGCACATACACAAGCAATGTTAATATACTGCCGCTTGCCTTCACCAATAATGCAACTGTTACAATTACACCAGCAATAATTCCTGGTGGTGGGTTTACATCGTTTAGCAATACCGGCACGGTCACACTTGCTAATGATGCAGGCGCTAGCGGCAACGTCATTACATTCAGCGACTTTTTGCCTGTTTATGTGCAAGGTGCTGTCAGCTCCCTGGGGACAATTAACGACAGCACGGGTCAAGCCAATTTTTTCGTGATGGCTCCCACAGTATCAGTAAGCAGTACCACCACTTATACCAGTACTACAGGAAGTCTAAACATGCTTGCTAGTCAAATGAGCTTGACTGGCATCAATACAAATGGTGCAAACCTAAACCTGACGGCCCTTCAAGGAATTACTGCCGGCACAATTAACACGGTTAATTCTGGTGGCACGGTTGCCGGGAGTGCCTCACTTTTGTCAGTTATTAGCTCTGTTACAACCGGCGCGATCAATACCAATGTCACAAGCGGTTTGAGGCGTTCCGGCAATGTAATTATCTCGGCTTATGGAACTGTCAGCACAAATAATAATGGTGCGAATTATCAAGCAATTAACGCGTCCAACTCAGGACTCGGTATGGGCGGCACGGTTAACATAACAATTTCAGGCAACGGCTCAGTCTTAACTGGACAGATTTCAACCAACATCAACAACGCGTCTTCTAATTCGGCAGCAGGTAATATAACTATTTTGTCTGCCGCAGCTATAAAGACAAACGGGCAAGTAATCAACGCTTCTAACACAGGCGCTGGCGCAGGCGGCACCTTGATGTTAACATCAGAGACTTTTTCGATCATAACTAGCGATATCGACACGCATGCAGCAAGTGGCTCGGCACCGGCCGGCAATGTGTTTATTTCGGCTTTGCAATTAATCAATACGGGCGACATTGACGCTTCTCACGCAGGCTCCGGCACAGGTGGCAGTGTTACCTTAGTGAGAGCGGCAGCGATGGGTACGGCAAATATCGACACCTCAAGTGCCGGTTCAGCCGGCGGCTCTATTATTGCCGGTGCTGTTGGTGACAATGGTGTCTATACCCTGGTAATGGGAAATCTGAAGACTTCTGGGTTTACAACTGCGGGCTCCATAATGTTGGTAGGCGATGATTTTGGAGCAAAGCCTCTCCTTGTTGGTACCATCACAGCGCAAGCGACAGGACCAAGTGGAGTCGGCGGAGCAATAGGAATATCCGGACTAGGGACCGTGGCAGTGGGGGCTATAGACACGACCAACACGGCTGCTGTTGCAAGCAGTGGAGCACAATCAGGGTCGGTGTTTTTATCATCCGGTAGCAAAAACAGTAACGCGATCGCTGCCGGCGTCATCAACGCGTACAACTCGGCAAATGGATCAGCGACCGGACAAGTAATACTGATAGCATCAGGAAAAATAAAAACTGATGGTGCTATAACGACCTCCGCTGGAATTATCCCCGCGCAGACATTTACATCAAAGCTTGTGAGCGGT
>JAKFVJ010000270.1 GCA_021732245.1 Candidatus Obscuribacterales bacterium
GTCCAATGCCGGCGAAGCAGTGCAGTCTTTGGATGCACCTAGGGTGAAAATTGTCACGAAACTAGAGGGCAGTTCAGTTGTTGTTACCATTTCCGATAATGGGCCGGGCATTAAAGTGAGCGACCAAAGTAAAATTTTTGAGCCGTTCTTTACGACAAAACCAGTAGGACAGGGCACCGGTCTAGGTTTGTCCATTTGCCACTCCATAATTGAGCGACACGGCGGGAAAATCTGGTTTGAATGCAAGCCCAATCAGGGAACAACATTTATAGTCAAGATTCCTATTCAGGCAAGAGCGATTAAGCGTACATTGGCTTTGCGCGAAAGTCAGGCAAAGGAGAGTTTAAGTGGCCTCTGAGCACAAGATATTAGTGGTTGACGATGAGCCGGCCAATCTGAGGCTTCTGCAGCGAGTATTGGGCGATGACTATCAGACATTTTCGGCAGCCTCAGGTGCCGAGGCTCTCAAAATCCTGCAGGCTGAAGAAGTGAGCCTGATAATTACAGACCAGAGAATGCCTCATATGACAGGCGTTGAGCTTCTGGAAAAGTCTCTTGGAATCCGTCCGCACGCTATTAAGATCCTTTTGACAGGCTATACCGATGTGGAGGCTTTGATTGATGCAATCAATCAAGGACACATCTACAAGTACATTCCCAAGCCCTGGGATGCCGATGATTTGCGCCTTACTGTAAAGCGCGCTCTGGAGGCTTATGACTTATCCAGACAGAATGATGTTTTGGTCAAGGATTTAAAAAAGGCTATAACTCAATTGGAAGAAATATCCATGGGTGTTATTCGTGCGCTTGCCAATGCCTTGGATGCTAAATGCGATTACACTTCAGGACACAGTTTAAGAGTGGGACGTTACGCAGCTCTTATCGGTAAAGCTTTAGGACTAAGCACGGAAAAACAAAAAGAGCTGGAAGTAGCGGGCATCCTTCACGACATTGGAAAAATTGGTGTCCCTGAAGCAATTCTCTGGAAGCCGGATAAGCTGACACCGGAAGAACAAAAGATAATGTCTCAGCATCCAGTACGCAGTGCACAAATAATTGGTAATTTGCCTGCCTTGCAGAACATCAAAGAACTTGTTTTGCACCATCATGAATATCTCGATGGTTCAGGCTACCCCGATCATTTAGCCGGTGACAATATTCCCTTAGGTGCGCGCATAGTTTTGGTGGCCGATGCTTATGATGCTATGACATCGGATAGACCGTATAGAAAAGCAATCGGTCATGAAAAGGCCGGAGTTGAGTTGCGCAAACACGCAGGCAAGCAGTTCGATCAAAAGGTCGTAGAGGCTTTGCTTTCCGTTGTCGGCGAGAAAGGCGAGAAAATCAACCACAGCGTTCCGGAGAGCGTCCTTGACTGGAAGATAGAGACAATTGATCCAGAACGCTCTGCAAAACATGCTCGGCCGGAAGCACAACACCAGGTGGAAGGCGATCTTGCCGGCTGGCACGAGAAGGTGCCTCAAGGGGCGCGTGAGAAGAATTCGTAAGCGCTACAAAGCATTTGTCGTTGGGCAATAATTTTTTTGGATCTGTCACGGCAAACAGTGCCACAGTTTTTTTGTTTAGTCCCACTGCCATATGCATTGGTGCCGAATCCACACACACCAATAAATCTGCTGCCTCAATGAGAGCACCGAGCTCGGCAAGTGATTTGGTCTTACCGTAAGCCATCACTAAATTGTCACTGTCTGCGATACCACGCTCGTTTAGTGCTTTGACAATCTCATCGACTGGCTCTTTGTCATCGGGACCGCCGGCTAGTATTACTTCAATATTTTTCTTGTTGAGCAAGAGTTCGATGAGATGTGCCCAGTCTTTTGCCGGCCAGGTTTTAAATATGCCCTTGATGATGGCTAATTTGCTTGTGCCCGGATGGATTACAATTCGTGTAATTGCCTTTTGGCTAATTAGACTTTTTATTTGTTTGCGGCTTTCGGCGCTTAAGCATATTTGTGGGTTGAGGAAATCGTCTTCAATGCCCAGCCCTTTTACAAGATCGTGATACATGCCGGCTGCGTATTGGTTTTTGTTCAATGGGACAGGGTTAGTTAAAAGAAAACGCGAGAGTAAATTCGAATTGTAGCCAATGCGTTTGCCTATTCCTGAAAGAAAGAGCAATACGGAAACCAACGGCGAGGAACCTGATGAAAGCACCAGATCAAAATTACCGTTGCGCATAAGTCCAAGCAATTCCAAAAGGTCTTGAATCATGAGCGGACGCTTTTTTATATCGAAGGTAATTACGCCATCAACGAGATTGGTTACCTGCCCTATAGAGGCTGAACGTGGCTCCACGAGCAGGCTTATGTGCCATGAAGGAAAATATTTCTTAATGGTAGCCAGGGTCGGCAAGAAAAGAATCTCATCTCCTATTCCCCCGAAGTTGACGGCTAGAAGCCGCTTCCTCTCAGTATTTCGCGCATTCTGCGTAAGAATTTCCATTTCCCTCTGGCTGTTTTATTTTTGCCGTCTCATTCTCCAGTGAAGAGCTGTTTCATCCGGTCATCAAGAGAATTTCGTCCAAAGCTCGTATAATATCGTAGATTGAGGAGATACTGATTGAGATCTATCAATTGGTCGTTTTATTTTGTGGTCGCGGCGATTCTTGGAGTCGTCGCCGGCTATGTTTTGACGCTCTTATTTAGACCGGGGCTTTTGCCGCCTATTCTGCGCTTGGGTGGGCTCGTTGAGCCGACAACCGTGCTTTTGCTAGGCACAGATGTCGTCTATAACAATGAACCGGGTCATATGAAAGCTGATGCGGCCGCCTTTAGTGGGCGCTCAGATACTATTTTGGTTGCGCGCCTGGATCCTATTCGTAATTCCATCACTGTGCTCCAGATACCTCGCGATACGCAGGTGCATATCTCAGGCTACGGCACTCAAAAGGTAAACGCAGCTAATGCCATTGGCGGACCGATTACTGCCCGTCATGTGGTGTCCGAGTTGCTTGGTATTCCTATTGATCACTTTGTTGTTTTGAACGTCCAAGGCTTGGTCAAGGCAGTCGATGAAGTTGGCGGTGTCACCGTGCAAGTACCTAAGCGCATGCAATATATGGACTGGACGGCCAAGCTGAAAATTGATCTCGAGCCAGGCTGGCATACGCTTACAGGCAATCAAAGCATGGGCTTTGTACGCTATAGGCACGATGCTTTGGGTGATATAGGGCGTGTTCAGCGACAAGAACTCTTCATGCGCGCTGCTATGGATAAAGCTTTGAAGCCTGAGTCGTGGTCCCATTTGCCAAAGCTTTTGGAGATGTCTAGGCAATATGTTTACACGGACATGAACGAGGGTGACTTAATTCGTCTGGCCAATTTTGTGCGTGTGGTGCCTAGGAAGAATCAGCAACTGGTTATGTTGCCGGGTAATTTTTCTGGAACAGGTGATTGGGTTTCTGATGAATCAGACATACGACAAGTGGTGGCACGTCTATTGGGTCAAGATTGGCAAAAGCCCATATCTGCAGATGTGCGCTTGGCAGTTGAAAACAATAGCCACTATCAAGGACTGGGAAGGCGAGTCGCGCGAATGATGCGAGCCAAAGGATATAACGTCGTTGTTATTAAAGATTCGCCGGATCGGGAAATGATGTTGCGTGGTCAAAGTACTGGTGCTGGTCTATCAGATAGAACAAGAATCATCGCCCAAAGGGCCAATCCTCAAGAGGCTGAATTGGTAAAAACGGATCTTAAAGGTAATGGTGAAGTAGTAACTGCATCGATAGGCGACATCTTGAGTTCTGTGACGATTGTTGCCGGGGATGACCTGGAACCGATTGCTGATTCCGAAACTACTGCTGACAGATAATGTAATTGTTTAGACAATGTTATGTTTTATATGAGACAGAGGCGTTGCACATAAGATGGCATGAGGTAAAGTATTAGGCTTGTGCGCAAGCACGTCAGCTGGCAATGAAGGGGACGACATAGATGATCCATTATGTATATGCGACTCGCGGCGGCTACTTATATTTGTTGGGTAAACACGCTAATAAACCCAAATTGGAAAGCGCCGATGAGTTCGTTTTGTCAGTCCCTGATAAGACGCCGCAAGCGCAAATAGATACATTGGCTCATCGCCGCTTCATGGAGCACCTGCGCAAACCACGTAAAGTGGTGCATGATCGCCACCGTAAAGGTGCTGCTGAGCGCGAACTCGCTGCCGTTTAATAAATCGATTCAGGCACATTTTCAGCCGTATTCAGGGGGATTCTCACCATTAGGTGGGAGTTTCAAAGTTAGTTTTGTCCCTCTAAAAGGTGAATTTAGCAACTTTGCCATTTAATCCGTTATTTTGAAAGATGACCCGGGCAATATCCCTTTGAGGTCAAGTTGGGACCGTGGTTTAACAAAGATGCGATGGAATCCGAAAAATTATCGGAGACTGGAGCTGACTTGTTCTGCCATGTGTAATTGCTTTGTTTCACAAGGGGTTGTAAGTAGAAAGAATTTTCGAATTCTGCATTATATTTAAAGGGCTACTAAATTTTTTGTTTACGATTGGGTTATTGGCGAGAAAGGAATTAAAACAATGAAGGCAACACTAAAGCGTTATCGCAAGAATGAAGGTTTCACACTCGTGGAACTATTGGTCGTGGTTATTATTATTGGTATTTTGGCAGCTACTGCTTTGCCGAACTTCTTCAATGCCACAGTAAAGGCTAAAGAAGCTGGCGTTAAGGGTAATGCCCGCACAGCACAAATTGCTGCTGAGCAATACGCAACAGACAACAATGGTGCCTATCCGACAGCAGTCGATAGCTTGCAAGCTTACTATCCAGGTGGTACAGGACCAGCTGGTGGAGCAGGCACAGCACCGAAAAACCCATTCACAGGCGTAGCTGGCTTCCCAACAGGTGGAGCAGCCGGTTCGCAGGGTGAAATTGGTTACGAATCAGGTACTCCAGTTGCTGGTGCTTACACCGTAACAGGATACGGCGACACTGGTATCATCATTACCTTGACTCCGTAATTCAAAGCTATATTTCAACAATATGGGCAAATGAGGATCAGCAATTGCTGATCCTTGTTTTTTGTGTGGAGCGCTATTAGGCTAGTTATATGTTCAAGAAGTATGTTGATACCTTATGCCTGGTTACCGTTCTCATTGCTGCAGCGACAGCCGTTCATTATTGTCAAGTCAAAGTAGATGCCGGCGTAAGCAAAATGCCAGCAAAAATTTCCGGAGAGATTTTGCCCAGGGCGCAAGTCTTACATCTGGTATCTCTTGGTTATGACCAGATATTAGCTGATATCTACTGGCTCAATTTCATTCAGTATTTCGGTGATACCAACAGTCGCCTGGCTGATCATTATGCGCGGTGCTATGACTATTTGAGTCTGGTTAGTGCCTTAGATCCGCACTTTACACAAGCCTATTGGTTTGCTGCCTTTGCCGTCGGCTCCGAACAAGCTAGGCCGGATTTGGCTGACAAAATTCTTTGGCGCGGAATTGCAGACAATCAGAACGATTGGAACCTTCCGTACATCGCTGGAGTAAATGCCTTCATTAACAGCAAGGACGATAAGAAGGCGGCAAAATACTATAGAATGGCCGCGAAATTTCCTGGAGCGCCGCCTTGGTTGTCCAAACAAGCCCAAATATTAGATACAAGCTTGCCTCGTATATTTAAGGAGATTCGTACCTGGGAGACAATATATGAATCCAACCCCAGCGGTTTGGTCAAAAATACGGCGCGCAACAAACTTATTGGGCTCTGGAGATTTGTCTATCGGCACACACCGGATGCCCATTCCGAACGGGAAGTTGTAAAACAACTGGAGAAATTAGGTGCTAAACCGTGATTCAATAGGTGTAGTGCCCTGTAGATATGGAGAATTAGATAAGTGCAGTTCGGCAAGTTTCGTCTCTCAATAATTAGAGAATGCAATTTTAAGTTGGATGGCGGTGCCATGTTTGGCGTCGTACCGAAGACCCTCTGGTCCAAAGTATCTCCTTCCGATGAATTAAACAGGATACCCCTTTCCTGCAATCTATTGCTGATTGATACGGGAAGCAAAAAGGTTCTTGTGGAGACAGGTATGGGTACTCGTTGGGATAAAAAAGAAACAGACCGCTACGAAGTAGAAACACTTGTATCGCCGGAAAATGTTCTTGCACCATTAGGACTAACAAATGCCGACGTGGATGCGGTTATAATTTCCCACTTGCATTTCGATCATGCAGGCGGCGCATGCAGACTTGTCGACGGCAAATTAGTACCGACATTTCCTCGCGCAAAATACTTTGTGCAAAAAGGCGAATTGCACCTGGCGCATAATGTAAATGCGCGTGGCACAGGCAGTTACAGAAAAGATGACTTTATGCCCTTGGTTGAACATGGCGTCATCACTGTTATCAATGGAGATACCGAGATTGTGCCGGGAGTTTTTGCCAAGGTGACAGGTGGACATACAAGCCATCACCAGGTTGTTTATTTTGAATCAGAAGGAAAAAAAGGCGTCTACTTTGCCGATATCATTCCAACCAAAAGTCACATTAGCCCACCCTGGGTAATGGGCTATGATCATTTTCCGCTGGAAAGTTGTGATGTTAAATCCAACTGGCTGACTAAAGCAGCTAAGGAAAAATGGCTGGTTGTTTTTGATCACGAAAAGGGCGTGCCATGGGGACACGTTAGTCTCGATGAAAAAGGCAAGTTTGATTTTCAGGCTTTACCGGCAGCGACTTTGTCCTCAGACGCTGTTTTCTCTTCGTGATACTCGGCTTCCGTATTCACTTCCCAAATATTGTCCTTTGTAATGACGCCGGAGACAATATTTTCTACTGCTGCTAAGGCGGTAAGCATTGAGTGATCCTGATTGTTGTAGCGGTGCATACCATTGCGCCCAATGAGGAATAGGTTGCTGAAGCTATCCAGATAATGGCGCAATTCATCGAAGCGATCGTAGGTGCCAAAGTATGCAGGATAAGCTTTTTTAGCATGGATTACCGTGTAATCTAGAACTCCTGCTTTGTCGATGATGCCAATCTTGTCCAGCTCATCTATGGCAAACAATTCCATTTCTTTGTCGGATTTGTTCCAAAGCTCATCGCCTTCCGTGCAGAAGTACTCTAAACCTAACCAGACTTTGCTTGGATCGGACACTAGGTAAGGAGACCAGTTATTGAACAATTGCAGTCGGCCAAGTGCCACATCCGGTTCTTGAATGTAGATCCAGTTGTCCTTTATTAACTGTCCGGATTGCGGATGCCCTTCTGATACTTTCAGTTTGTCGATAAGAAGTCCAACCGTGATGAAGTCTCTGTAGATAAGACCATTGGCAATTTCCATAACGTCAGCCGGTGGTTTCGGTGTCATGGCTTGCATGAGATCTCTTACCGGCATAGAGGAGATGAAGTAGTCGCTTTTAATTGTTTCGGTTTGCCCTGTCATCATGTCCTTAACAACAACAGCTTCCACTTTATTGTTGGCGGTAATAACTTCTTGAACTTCTTTGTGCAGGGTGACCGAGCCGCCTTCCTCATTCACTTTATCCGTGACGTATTCCCAGAGTTGTCCTGGTCCATGTTTTGGATAAAGGAATCTTTCAATGAGGGAGACTTCAGTGCCTTTTTGTTTGACGTCGTGTGATTTGACGAATATTTTGTTGAACGCATGTTTGATTAGCTTTGCTACGTCAAGTCCTTTGACGCGCTGTGCACCCCAAGATGCATCAATAACAGAACAAGGCACACCCCAAACTTTCTCCGTATAAGACTGGAAGAAAGTTTTGTAGAGATGTTTGCCGAAGCGGTTTGTAAAAAAGTCTTCCAGCGATTTTTCCGGACGTACCGGACTAACTTGCGATTTGATAAAGCTGAAGCCGGTAAGAATTGTATTGATCAGTCCCATTTTCATGAGAGTGTCTACGCTCAAACTAATTGGATAGTCAAAGAATTGTCGTCTGAAATAAATGCGCGAACGCCTATTTCTCACAAGCATAATGTTGTCTTGCGCATCAGGGGTCGGACCGGATTTGTCGCCCTCTACAGCGCGTGATTTTCCTTGGTAGCTAACTATTTGTTCGCCGTCATGCCTTGCTTCGATTGGCAGAATATTCGTCCACCAGTCCATAACCCAGTCGGATTTAGAGAAGAAGCGATGACCGCCGAGATCAATGCGATTGCCCTTGTAGTTGACCGTGCGAGCTAAGCCGCCGACCTGATCGCTTGCCTCGAGAACTACTGGTTTGATATTGCTTCGTTGAAGGAGTTCATATGCTGCCGTCAGTCCAGCTGGTCCTGCGCCTATGATTACTGCCTTTTGATAAGTATTTGCCATTTTGGTCACTCGGTGAATTTGAATTTTTTCTTGGGTTGAAAGTGTAAACTAGGTTGGATTCTTACAGCCAGCTTATTTTTGACCGGGAAAAACGTGCCCAGATACCACTTTACAAGCGTATTTGCAGCGGGGCTATTAGCGACGCTGATCATCTTCTATTTTCCATGGTTATTCGGCGTGCAGTCGTTCTATGTGACAGATATTACAAATCACTTTGAGCCGACCACGCGAATTTTGTCTGAATATTGGAAGAATGGTCAGTTTCAGCTTTGGAATCCATACGCGCATTGTGGCGAACCGCAGATAGCTATTCCGCAGCCGAACCTCTTCTATCCACCTAATTGGATTTTTGCCTGGCTATCTTTTAATCCGGCGCTGGCAACCAATCTAATTGGTCACCAGTTTCTGGCTGGTATGGGCAATTTTCTTCTTGTGGCAAGTCTTGGTTGGGGTTTCCTGCCTGCTGCCATAGCCGGTACCATAGCGGCACTGTCTGCTTACATGTTTTCTCTATCGACAAATTACACCTTAATGGCTAGTGCTGCCTGGTTGCCATTAATTATCTGGTGCCTGCGCTCAATGAAAACTGAGCGCAGAAATTACCTCTATATGACCTTTGCCACCATATCCATGTCCATGATGATCATGACTGGTCGTCCGGAAATTTTTGCACCGGCCTTTCTTCTCATTGCAGGCTATATTTGCCTCTCCTATCTACGAGATTTAAAAAGCAATATTGCCGGCAATCGTGTTTTTGTATGGCAGGTTGTGGCAATTGTATTGGCGTTGCTGTTAGCCTGTCCCTTCATTCTGCCTACTCTTGAATGGCAGGCGCTATCTCCTCGAGCGCATGGACTTGTGGCAAAGGAAGTGCTCGTCTGGTCGGCTAACTGGTATGACTTCTTAAGTGTGCTTTTGCCTCAGCCTTTGGGCGATCTTTTAGTTCACCCGGAAAAATTTCTCAATATTGTCGCGGCCAGACCCGGTTATCCTCCGTACTTAATTGCCTTCGTCGGACCGGCAGTAACTGCATTGGCTCTTATTGGAATATTCGATATGAGTTTTTCTGCCGGCATAGTGATGTCTTTCTTGATGATTGCTTTTGTTGTTTTTGCCGCAGGAGATAATTTGCCGGTTGCTCCGTATCTCGTTTCGCAATTTCCCAAACTGGCGATACTTAGGTATCCGGTAAAATTGCTCTTTTTCCCTGTTTGGTTCTTATCCATATTTGCCGCCCGGGGTTTTTATTTGGTCGCGCAAGGCAGGGTAGGCAAGCGCAGTCTGGCGGCAAATATGGGAATGTGGCTGGTTGTTGCCCTCATAGGTCTTAGCCTTCCTCTATATCAAAATAGTGTTGGAATTGCCTTTGCGCAAAGTGGATCTGCTGCTTATTTCAAGGCCAGTCAGTTGATAGGAAATTCCTTGGCTTTGATGGCGGCGTTTGCCATGGTTGTCCTGACGGCAGCACACCTAAAGCAGAAAGAAAAGCTTTCCAACATGGTTTTTTCTGCAATTATTCTTGGCAGTATTTATTCATTGCTGCTCATCCATGCTTATTCTTATACCTATCATTTTGCTCAAAAGGATTTCTTTGACAACAAACCAACATACATAGAGAAAAAATTGGCATCTCTCAATGAGGACATAACCCAGCTGGCAAGTGGACAGGTACGTTTTGTCACGCTTTATTTTTCAGGATTGTTGATGCCCAATAAATTGCTTGCCGGCGGTGATCCGTATTGGCCGGCAAGTTATTACCAATACGGTCGGCAAATTCTTACGCCGAGTACGCATTTTGATAGAAAGCTTTGCTCGTCTTTTGGTTATGAGGGTGCGGAAACGGCCGACTACAGAAAACTATTTGTCGAGTCTTTTAACAAGTCTCACCTGGCTACTGGGGTCAATGCGCAAGGTGACATGGATAAACCCTTTTATCGCTTTTGCCAGATAACATCAACTAAGTATGTTTTTGGCATGATTGATCGTCTCGTGCGCGGTCGATTCGTTCAAAGCGCGAAACTGGATTCACGCTATTTCCAATTAATTGATGAGGATAGAACATGGAATCTTCGTATCTATAAAGTAATTGAGCCTTTGCCGCGCATCTATATGTCATACCGCTGGAAGAACATTGAACCAACTGCTCAAATCGACGCCATTATCAATACTGATACTAAAGACATCGATCCAAAGTCGCTCACTCTTGTTTGGAATGATCAGCCAATGCCGCAAGCGGGAGGTGCTCCTGATTGGCAAGCTGAATTTATAGAAAATTCCGCTTGTAGATTAAGGATGAAAGTAAAATCAAAAACTTCCGGATTGTTTGTTATGACCGATCACTATTACCCCAATTGGTTGGCGCTAGTCGATGGAAATGAGGTTCCTATCCAGCGAGTCAATGGAGTTTTTAGGGGCCTGTTTCTAGATGCCGGCGAGCATAACATTGAATTTCGATATGAGCCGGCAAGTCTGCAAAAAGGTTATTTCATCGCGGCAATCGCTGCATTGTCCTTACTGGCTATTACAAGTTTTCTGTTTTTCAAAAGGCGACTATGAAGATAAATCCCGTTATAGCAACGCTTGTTTTTATTTTTGCGCTTTGCTTAGCCTTGATTGGCTACTATTTGCCTTGGCTCACCGGGCAAGCCTCTTTTTACTTGTTTGATATAACTAATATCTATGAGCCGACTTTGAAAATTCTCGCTGAGAATTGGCAGCAGGGGCAGTTTATGCTCTGGAATCCATATTCTTACTGCGGAATGCCGCAAATTGCTGTTACTGAGCCGGGATTGTTTTATCCACCGAATTGGTTATTTGCTTTTGTGCCGTTCAATCAAGGACTGGCGCTAAGTCTCATTTTTCATCAATTGATGGCTGGTATCTCAAGTCTCCTGCTTGTTGCCGGCTTTGGCTGGGGCATGTTGCCTGCTTGCTTTGCAGGGATAGCGGCTGCCCTTTGCGGTTATATGTTCTCATTGCAGACTAATTACACGCTAATGGCCTGTGCTGCCTGGTGCCCGGTGCTTCTTTTCTTTCTGCGTTGTGTCGAAAAACAACAGGGCATTCCAAGAGTGCTTTCGGTTTTTGCTGCTTCTACTTCTACGTCATTTATGATTCTTACCGGGCGTCCGGAAATTTTCGGACCGGCTCTGATGCTCACTGCTTTGTACGTTGTTTTTTCTTTTGCCTTCAAATTTCCTCAAGCGCAGAATAAGCTAAGTGTCCTTGTCCAGACCTTTTTGCAAGCAGCTTGCCTGGCAACAGGGGTATTGATGGCAGCGCCGGGGATTTTGCCTGCGATGGAATGGTTGCCTTTGTCCCCGCGAGCTGAAGGACTTGTTCCTGCCGATACTTTGTTCTGGTCGGCAAATTGGTACGATTTTCTTTGCATGGTTTTGGCGCAGCCACTTGGTGATTTGTACTTACGAACGAATTCTTTCGCCAATATTGCCTTAGCTAATCCGGCGCTCGAGCCATACTTTGCCTCAGCCTTTGTCGGACCGATAGTACTTACATTGGCGCTTTTCGGAATCTGCGATCGTCAGTTTAGGCCGCGTTATTATCTGATGACCGTGCTCATAGGTTTTTTGGTTCTCGCTGCCGGGCGCTTTACTCCGCTGGGTGAGTACCTGCTTTATATGATTCCTGGTATTGGTGTTCTGCGCTATCCCGTGAAACTTTTGTTCTTTCCGGTTTTCTGTTTGATTCTGTTCGCGGCTCGTGGTTTATATTGCGTATTGCAGGGCAGCGTATCCAAATTGGTTGAAGTGTCAGCTGTAGTTTTGTGGACAAGTCTTTTGATAGCTGGATTGCTTCTTATCTACGTGCAGATGCCTGTGATTGCCGATGTTTTGCCAAATGCGGTTACTTTTCTCCGTCTCAAATTTGCTCTAAAGCTAATTCTTGCCGCACAGGAATTAATAGGCAAGACTTGCCTGGCAATGTCTGTTGCCGGACTTCTAACTTGTTTCATTTGCTCGTTGAGGCAAGCCAACAAAATAGGTGTTGGAGTATTTTCACTTACCATCCTAGCTTCAGCGGCTGCTCTCTTTTTGTATCACGCTTTTACTTTTGCTTATCATCCGGCTGATGCGCAATATTTTGAGCAAAAGTGCTATCTGGAAAGACAGCTAAAAGCACAGGGCAGAGACCTGTCCAAGTTGGAGAACTTGAATGGCGAGAGATTTATAACGATGTACATAGCCGGTCTTCTGCAGCCAAATAGTTTGGAAACAGGGGATGCGGTGCAAAAAACGATTGCCCACTATCAGGCTAATCGCCAGGTGCTGTATATGAGTTCATATTTTCATCAGCACTACAGCTCATCCTGGGGTTACCTTCTGGCTGAAACTAACGATTATCGTAACCTCTATGTGGATACAATTAACAAGTCACATATAAGCGGTAAAAAGTTCATCAACAAAGAAGGCATTTCTATGAAAACCGATTTGCCTTTTTATCGCTTTTGTCAAATGACCTCAACAGCGTATGCTCTGGGTTTGATTGACAAATTTACGTTCGGCAAGTTCTCTAAAACAGGTTTGCTCGATCCTAAATACTTTGAATTGCGGGTGGAAGATCCGTCCTGGAACGAAAGAATTTATGAAGTGAAAAATCCTATGCCCCGTGCTTATGTAAGTTACCGGTGGCGTTTAATGGATTCTCAAAAGGAAGCACTCAAGGCAATTGAGGATGCTGAAACTACGCTGTTCGATCCGGCAAAAGAAACATTGCTGGAATCAGTAGGAGGCAATGGTAACGAGCCTACGCCATCGGTGTCGGACGAAACTTCCTCAAAACAAGACATTAAGTGGCTTGTTAATTCAGCGAATCACATCCAACTAGAAGTTAGTTCGTCAAAGCCAGGGTTGCTTGTGTTGACGGATCACTTTTATCCTGGCTGGATAGCTAAATTAGATTCCAAAGAAGTCTCTATCTATCGTGCCAATGCCTTGCTTAGAGGTGTTTTTGTACCTGAAGGCAAGCATTCGGTCGAATTTCTATACGAGCCAAAGAGCTTAAAAACGGCGTTTGTCATTACGCTTTCCGGCTTGCTCATATTGATAGTGATCGCTTCTTCAGCGTACCTGTTTGACAAACGCTTTTTAGGTTCGCTTGAACAGGCTAAAACCCATAAGCAAGAGTAAAGTCAAAACAGCAAACAGCGCACACCACAGACCAATTGAGAGGCTAAGTGGTTTGTATTCGTATGTGATTGTATGCTTTCCAGATTGGACAAAAACACCCCTGGCAAAAGAGTTCACGCGTACTATGTCCTGCACTTTGCTATCAACACGACATTGCCAGCCTGGATAGTTTTGATCAGTGAGAACAATTAGACCATCTTCTGGGCAGTTTGCTTGTACTTCAATGTATTCAGGCTTGTCTATGGTAACTACTTGCGGTAGAAAAAGTGAATTTGCCGGTTCGGAATGAGTTTGGCTATTTGCATTTTTATCAACTAAGGTAATAAGATGAGGATCAAATTTACTTATTTCTGAATCTTCAATTTCTTTAGCTACATTTTCAGCTGGGCGATAAGAGTTTACAAAATAAGCGTGTGGCATACTTTGCTTGACTAGATACAGGCGAGCATTTAGTTTTAGATCTTCATGTATCAATTGAAAAAAGTGTGGGTCGGGCCGTGCAATTAATTCGGGTGGAAATCCCAATCCGGGATAGCGATAAGCTTGTGTGATTGCGTACTTTGTCGAAGTCATCTGCAAAAATCTTGTGAGCGGCAAATCCGTTATTGGCGTTTGAGATAGCGGCAGACACTGACTGGATTTTAAATAGACCTGCAAAAGAAGGTCGTAATATTTACCGGTCATGGCTGATTCGTAGCCAAAAATAGAAG
>JAKFVJ010000273.1 GCA_021732245.1 Candidatus Obscuribacterales bacterium
CGACACTGTTATTTCAGACGTGATGATGCTCAAGAGATCATTAACCGAGCAATCGATGAACAAAGAAAAGGTCGTCGATACTCTAGATAGCATAAATGGAAAGCTCAGAGAAATTTGCCATGACTTAGCTCCCCGCGACTTAATTGATTGGGGGCTGCAGCCTGTAATAGAAGACCTCCTGCAAAAGGTTGCCGAACAAACAGGAGCTGATTGTTCCTTTAGTTGCGACTGCCAATTGCCCGAGCTTTCCGAAAGCGTGCAACTACATATTTTCCGCATCATTCAAGAATGCCTGAATAATGCCGTTAAGTATTCAGATGCCAGCCGTATCCAGGTTAGAGTGGACAGGATACCCGGACAACTATCCTTCATTATTGAGGACAATGGAAAAGGCTTCAGCCAAAATGAGGATAGCGTTCCTCAATCTATTAAAGAAGGCGGCTTTGGACTGGGCGGCATGCATGAGCGAATTGATTTGATCCGTTGTTTTTACCCGGCCAGATTGGCTATTGAGTCTCAACCAGGAGCTGGAACCAGGGCTTCGATCATCCTAGCCATCAGCTGAAATGCCCATAGGGCTAGCTATAGCCCGAAATTATGAACAAAACGTTAACTACGATAGGCTCACGGTTCAGCACCCGTAAACCCTTGTACAGCAATGCTTTGCGGGATTTTATACGCACTTTCGTTGACTAATTTCGGTGGATTCCTTTGACTCTTGGAAACCCTTATAGTGTTCGCAGGTTGAACGCAATGCGGCTTTGACCGCTAAGGGGAGTACGAGACATGTTAAACATTGGCAAAATAAAATTGGCGCCAACTGCCAATCCGGCAAGCAGAGAAGCTTTTTTGGATACGCGTTGGAGACATTCGGCAGACGAAATTAAAAGATACGACAAGGCATCATTTGGTTCAGGCAGCAATCGTTACTATGATGAAACAGCAGACTTAACCGAACAAATTCTATCGACTTACAATACTTGCGCCAACGGTCGACGTTCCGACTGGATGCGTGATCTTGCCCGCGAATCTATAGAATTCATCGCTGATGTTCGCGGCATGCAATACAAAGCCGTCAAGAAAGAAACTATCTTCAATCAATCGATAGCTCATATAGTGACCGAGCTTTATACAATGCTTAGAGCCTATGCCTTCGAGTTTAACCATTCGGTCGGCTGGAACGATTTATACATTACTTGTTCCAAACCAGGTTTTGTCACTGAAGTTACTCGCTACAACATTTTCCGTGAACCCGTTGAATCGGTTACTAATTTCCGTGCTCGTATGTCCACCCGTAGCTGGAGCGTAGTAATTAGAGGAAGAAAAAACAAGATTGATGTTCTGCTGATTCCTGTATACAAGGTAATTGGTTTGAGTAAAGCAGAAACCGAATTTCCTCCAATCCTTTCTTTGTCCGGAACACTTACTAAACAACAAGTTCAATGGAGTCTCAACGGTCAACCTCTTCTAGAGGGTCAACTGGAAAACATTGCCATGGAAGTCTTCGCGGCTCTTATCACCAAGAGCAAGGAAGCCATTCAAAACAACGTCACTCCTGTAATCGAAGACGACATGGACCAACTAGAATCTGCCTAAAGCCTCCTCAATAGGCACGAAAAGAGACGGCGGTGAGTAAAATCACCGCCGTTTTTCTTCGAATTAGATTAAATCATACGCTCGTGCCACCACTTTTCTTAAATTCCTCACATGCACGAAAGCGCCATTCCATGCGCCTTTCAGCCTCCTCATACACTAATTCGTGAACGTACTTTTGCGAATTCACACCGCTTTGACCAAGCGGTATAAATATGAGTACGAAGGGATTAGCTCTCGCAAGCCACTCCCCAAAGAAGGATAAGACATCATGGCAAAGGAAGGACTGAAGCAAACGCTTCGTGCTAATCAAACAATTAACGCAGTTTTCCACGACTCCAAATGGCGCGATGAAAAATGTTCGGAAGTATATGACAAAGACGGTCTTTACCGTGGCATTCCTTACACCCACGACTACCGCACGGCACTTAGAGAAGAAATATTAGCCAAGCACTCACCAAGCCAGGAAGCCTCGCGCTCAGACTGGATGCAGAATCTCACTCAGACGTCGCTGTCAATGCTAGCTTCATCACGCGGCACTCGCCTGCAAGTTGTTCAACAACAAGCCAAGTATGATCATTCAACAGCCGATCTAATAGGTAAAATATTCAGCATACTTAGAACCTACGCTTACCAATACAACCACTCGATTGGCTGGTCAGAGCTTCACGTAACCTGCTCCATTCCAGGATTTGTCACTGAAGTCATGCGCTACAACATTTTGCGCGAAGCATCAGAGACTCTAACTTATTTTCGTGCTCGCCTCTCGACCAGCAGCTATAGCTTGGTCATGCGTGGACGCAATCACAAAATCGAAGTATTTCTGATACCGGTCAGCAAATCAATCGGGCTTACTCAATCTGAAAAGAACTTCAAGCCTGTAGTTTCGTTTACTAGCCGTCTAGAAGGTGATTCCATGGAATGGTCAATGGAAGACCAACCGCTGGTTGATGGACATGTGGAATTAATTGCGATGGAGCTATTCACCATGCTCATTTCTGCAAGCAACGAAAACATGCAAACCTATCAACCGACAGCAAAAGCTACAAGCGAACTGACTCGACTATCGCAAGAAAAAGTCTCTTAGACTCAAGAAGTGCCGGCAGGAGGTGCCCTCAGGACAAATAGTCTATATTGAGGCAGCGACCAATCCCGCCGGCTAAATTAGAGTTACCCTAGGCTTTATCTACTTAAACTGACACCGCCAATGATATAAGACGGTCACTACCGGTTATAGTCTTAAAAACCCTAGCCAGTATTGGCAAATAGGCTTTAGACCAAGGCATTTTACCGATAAAGCTGCAGGTAAAAACTCTTCACAGGGACCGCTACAAAACAGCTGCTACGAAGCGTCCGACAACAGAGCCTGAGCGCAAGCCACGCAAAGCTCCGGATAAGCACTATCCATGCCTATATCTGTCGCAAACTTCCAGCAACGTGGGCACTTTGTCCCATCCGCCGGCAAGACTACAACCGTCACTCCTTCTTCGCTTAACTGCGCAAAACAATCAGTCGATGACTTCATCGCATCCTCTACAATCTCGCACTGAGAAGTGATGAAAATAGCGCTCAGCTCAGAAGCCAAACTCGTGAGTTTTTTCTCGATGTCTTTATTCTCAACGCTAATTAGTACTTTCGACTCAAGTGAGCTGCCGAATTTACGTGCAGCACGTGCTGACTCGAGAGCCTTATTTACGACGTAGCGTACTTTTATAACATCAGTCCAAAACTCATCCAGTTCAGGCTTTAGATAGTCCTTTTTCGGTCTAGGGAAGTCCGTCAGCAATACACTCTTTTGATTGCCGCGCAGATTTTCCGGCATGTGCTGCCAGATATCTTCTGCTAAATGAGGAGTAACAGGAACAAGCACACGTACTAGCGTATTAAGCAATTCAGCTAATACAGTCTGTACTGCTCTTCTACTTTCAGATTTCTTGCCGCCGGTGTATAGACGATCTTTGACGATATCAAAGTAGAAGCTAGATAGATCAACAACACAGAAGTTTTGCAGCAGTTGATAATATTTGAAAAACTCGAAGCGATCAAAGTCTTCGGTAATTTCTGTAGTTATCTCTTGCAGTTTGTGCAAAATGTAAGCGTCAAGTTTGGAAAGCCTGTCGTATGAGACAGCATCTTTTGCCGGATCAAATCCATGTAAGTTACCCAACAGATATCTGGCAGTATTACGCAGCTTTCGATAAACTTCGGACAATTGAGCAAGCAGATTCTTGCCAATCGGAACATCATCTGTGTAATTAACTGAAGCAACCCACAGTCGCAGAACATCTGCACCATATTGTTTGATTACTTCTTCCGGTTCGACCATATTGCCGAGTGATTTGGACATCTTACGTCCGGACTCATCGACGATGAAGCCATGTGTCAAGACAGTCTTGTAAGGCGCTCGGTTATGAACAGCAACGCTTGTTAATAGAGAAGACTGGAACCAACCACGGTGTTGGTCGCTGCCTTCCAAGTAAAGTTCACATGGTGTTCCGCGCAACTCCGGTCTTTGATCGATAACAGCTGCGTGCGATACGCCTGAGTCAAACCAAACATCCATGATGTCTGTCTCTTTATCGAAGTTGGTGCTACCGCATTCACACTTGAATTTACCTTGCAAGAAATAGTCGGCATCCTTTTCCCACCAGGAGTCTGATCCTTCCTTTTCTACAATTGCCGCTACAGCGTCAACAGTTTCTTTGGTTAAAAGTGGTTTGCGGCATGGATTACAGTAAAACACTGGTATCGGTACGCCCCATGAACGTTGACGGCTTATACACCAGTCGGAGCGATTTTCTACCATTGTATAGATGCGATTGCGTCCGGATGCCGGATGCCAGGCAACTGTATCGATTGCTTCCAGAGCTTTTTTGCGGAATCCGTCGACTGAGGCAAACCACTGTTCAGTGGCTCTGTAGATAACAGGCTTCTTGCAACGCCAGCAATGAGGATAACTATGCTTGAAAGGCGAATGAAAAACCAGTTTGCCCGAGTCCTTCAATACTTGAATTATCGACTCGTTGGCTTTGTTGTAGCGCTGTCCGACAAATTGTCCGCCTTCTTCAGTGAAGAAACCACGATTATCTACTGGGGAAAGTACTCCTAGTTTGTACTTGCCACCAACTTCAAAGTCTTCAAGACCGTGTCCGGGAGCTGTGTGCACGCATCCGGTACCGGCTTCTGCTGTTACGTGATCACCAAGAATCACAAGTGACGTACGGTCGACAAACGGATGTTGTCCGGTTAGTTTTTCTAGTTTGGCACCTTCAATTTTGGCAATAGTTTTCACATCGCCATTGGTCCAACCATTGCTTTCACCGACAGTTGAGAGAAACGCTTCTTTCAAAGCATCCGCCACAACCAGTATTCCCTGGTTGGGTGTTTGCAAAAAGTGATATTCAAATTGTGGATGAAGTGCAATACCTAAATTTGCCGGCAATGTCCAAGGGGTTGTTGTCCATATAACGAAGGAGACTTCTTGTCCTTCAGGAAGTTCAACAGGCAATTTTGCTCGCGATTCTTTTGTCACTGCAAATTTGACAAAGATAGATTCCGATGTGTGATCAGCATATTCAACTTCTGCTTCAGCTAGTGCCGTCTCACAGTTGGCACACCAATAAACTGGCTTTAGCCCCTTGTAGAGATAACCAGCCTGCGCCATTTTTCCAAACACGCGCAATTGCGCCGCTTCAAACTTCGGATCCAGGGTCACATATGGATGTGCCCAGTCACCCCAAATGCCCAGGCGACGGAAATTGACTTCTTGCCCTTTCAAGTTGGACAAAGCAAACTCTTTACATTTGCGCCTCAGTTCAACTGGCGTAAAAGCAGCTTTTCCGCCTTTTACATCCTTTAGAACCGCGTTTTCAATAGGTAATCCGTGGCTGTCATAACCCGGCACGTACGGTGAGTAAAAGCCCTGTTGAGCCTTGTACTTGGTGACGATGTCCTTCAATGTCTTGTTGAGAGCGTGTCCCATGTGGATTTTGCCGGCACTCAAGTAAGGCGGTCCATCATGGAGGACAAACTTCTCAGCCTTATCTCTATTTGCAAGATTTTGCTCGTAAATCTTCTCGTCATCCCACATACGTTGGAATTCCGGCTCTCTGACGGCACTGTTGGCCTTCATGGGGAATTCGGTCTGCGGCAAATTTACGCTATAGGTCTTTTCAGCCATTTCTTACAAAACGCTCCAATGGTTATGCGCCGCTATTTAGCGGCGGTTAGACAAAATTGTAAACTAATTAGTCAATTACTAATAGCAATTGTGAACTTGGCATGACTGCTGCTACACAATAGTGGTAGTCGTTATAAACCGTTCTAATGAGGTCCCGTGGACAAAGTCAAAAATACTGCTTTCAAAGCCGCCCAAGAAGCCGGAAAACTACTGAAAGAGCGCATGGGCAACATCAAGCAGGTCGATTATAAGAGCGCCTTCAATATCGTTACCGATGTAGACAAGGCTTCTGAAAAACTTATTTTGCAAATTATCAAGGACGCCTTTCCGGAAGATGCCATCCTTGCAGAAGAAAGCGGCTCCTCAGTGCAGAAAAGCAACAGACGCTGGCTAATTGATCCTCTAGATGGCACAACCAACTACACCCACGCCTATCCATTTTTTGCTGTCTCTATTGGTTTTGAGCTCGACGGAAAAGTCGTCTTTGCCACAGTTTTCAATCCTGTTTCCAATGAAATGTTCTGGGCTGAAAGAGGCAAGGGTGCCTTTTTGAACGACAATCAAATTCGGGTTTCCACTGTCGACAAACTCGAGGCTAGTTTGCTCGCCACTGGTTTTCCACCAGATACTGGCACTGGGTCCGACAACAACATCAATGAATTTGCCACCCTAACATCAGCTTCTCACGGCGTACGTCGCGATGGCTCCGCTGCATTAGATCTATCATTTGTCGCCTGCGGGCGCTTAGATGGTTTTTGGGAAACGAAACTTTCACCGTGGGACATAGCTGCCGGCGGTCTAATTGTTGAAGAAGCAGGCGGCAAACTAACAAATTTGACAGGTGGTCCGCTGGAATTAACCAGCGGCTATATTCTTGCCACCAACAATCTTATTCACAATCAAGTTCTGGAGTCTCTGGCACAATTAAGACAAGCCACTCTCGTAAAGGAGGTGTCTGGTGACTGAAAAGCTATCAGTGTGCTTTATCTGGCACATGCACCAACCGCTTTATAAAGACCGAGTATCCGGTCAGTATCTTCTTCCTTGGGTGCGCTTGCATGCTATCAAGGACTATTTGGACATGCCTTTATTGCTGAAGGAATTCAGCAATATTCGTCAGACGTTTAATATGGTGCCGTCACTGATTGAGCAGCTGGAAGATTATGGTTGGCATGATGCCGTCGATAATCAATTACTACTTACGACCAAGCCGGTTGATGAGTACACAACAGCCGACAAAGTATATATCCTGACTCATTCTTTTCACACTCACCTCGAACGTCAAATCAAACCGCATAAGCCTTACTTTGAGTTTTACCAGCGCAGGCAAAAGAATTTAGATCGCGGTCAGACTTTTCAGTCGATGGTGTCGGAATTCACCAATCAAGAATTTGCCGACATGGCTACATGGATGAATCTTGCCTGGTTTGATCCGCTCTGGTACAGCAAGATGGATGAGCTAACCAAATACCTTGACCAGGGCAAAGATTTTTCACTAGAACAGCGCAAACGTCTAATTGAAATTGAACGCGAACTTATTCGCCAGATAATTCCTGTCTACAGACAAATGCAGGAAGCCGGACAGATTGAAGTTATAACTTCGCCTTACTATCATCCGATATTACCTCTGCTTATTGACTCCAACGTCGCTCGGTTTCCAGCACCTGGAGTAAAGCTGCCGGAAAAACTTTATTTCCATCGTGATGACGCGCGCAAACAGTTAGATAAGGCAGTGAATTTTTACGAAGACATGATGCACACACGTCCGCGCGGTATGTGGCCGTCTGAACTTGCTGTAAGTCCAGCCGCTATTGAGCTCATTGCCCAAAGCGGTATTAAGTGGATAGTCCTTGATGAAGCTCTGCTGACTAAGACTACCGGTCTGCCAATATTGCGTGATGATCACGGCAACTTGAACAATCCGGAACTTCTTTGCCAGCCGTATAGATTACAAATTGGCGAGCAGCATATAAATGTAATTTTCCGCGAAGTTGTTACATCCAATGAGATTAGCTTCTCTTATGGTGGCAGATCATCTGAAGAAGCAGCAACTGCTCTCTATATGCGCATCAAACATATTCAGCAGAAACTTTTCAACTGGCAAAGAGAAGGGATTGTCGCTATTGCCCTCGACGGAGAAAATTGCTGGGAGACTTATGAACAAGACGGTGATCCGTTTCTGCGAGAACTCTACAAGCGATTGTCCGGCGACAATAGTCTCAATATTTGCACCGTCAGCGAATATCTAGACAATCATCCGGCATCTGCGGAATTGCACAACATCCATAGCGGGTCTTGGATCAATGCCGATTATCATATTTGGATTGGCGATCCGATGAAAAACAAAGCATGGGATCTGCTCAATCGCACAAGACATTTCCTTGCCTCGGCGATGCACAACGAAACGCATCCAATGGATCAACTAACAAAAGCCTGGGAAGAAATCTATACGGCAGAAGGCAGTGATTGGTTCTGGTGGTTTGGCGAACCAAATACTTCTGCAGATGATGCCATGTTTGATCAACAATTCCGCCTGCGTTTGCAAAACGTCTATAAAATTCTCGGGCAATCTTATCCGGCTGATTTGGACATTTCCGTTCAAGAACAGGTCTATGGCAAGCCGCACACTCCTACAGGCGTAACGCGCTAGCACTTGACATTTATCCTGGTTTTCAGTATATTTATCCTATTTACCAGTATATTCATACTGCTTTGTAGTATACTTATAGTATCTTTCAGGACAAAACTGCCATGTACAAAGCCCTATTCGGAAATAACGTCGCCGAGCGCTGCCTTCTTTATATAGTCAATTACGGAGAAGGTCATATAAATGGCATTGCCAAAACTTTCGGCATTGCTCCCAGCCAGGTGCAATCGCAACTGGAAAAATTAGAAGCAGGCGGAATACTCGTCAGCCAATTCAGCGGCAACACCAAAAACTTCCGCATCAATCCCCGCTTGGCTATAAAGAAAGAACTGACAGATCTCATCGAAAAAATGCTGGCACTAACTCCGGAAGCTGACACCGAACAATTCTTCCGTGAAAGACGTCGCCCCCGTAGAACCGGCAAGAAGCTATGAAAATCTCGAGTAAAACAACTCGCGAACAGCTGGCGGCAATAATTGTCAAAAAACTAGCCGAGCACAAAATTGATGCCGTATTAGTCGGCGGCTCGGTTGTGAGCATCTACACAAATAACAAATACGTCTCAGACGATTTGGATTTCATAAGTCCTGCCGATCATTCCCGAATCGTCAAAGCTATGAGCGAGCTAGGTTTTAAGTCAGCCGGCAAGGACTTTGTACACGACGACACAAACTACACCGTCGAATTTCCTACAGGACCATTGGCAATAGGCGATGATCTTCCTGTTGTACCAACAGGCTCGCTGAAAGTATCCGGTGTCACAATCAAAATGTTTTCGCCCACACAATCTGTAATGGACAGGCTGACCTGGTTTTACTTCTCCAATGACCGTCAGTGTCTTGATCAAGCGGTAATGATCGCTCAACAACAACCTGTTAGCCTGGAAGACGTCGAACACTGGTCTCAGCGTGAAAATCAACTTGAGAAATACCATGTCTTTTTGAAAAGACTTGAACAATAATTTCTATAGCTTGATACCAAACCAGTTAAGAATTTGAAGACTTCTATCCAGCAACTTAGCGTTGTTTTCCATACTTACTTTTAGAGTGCGACGGTCGCGCATTGAAATAAGCGCCTTATTCCAAGCATCAACGCCTGCGTTTGGATCCTTGCCCTCACTAAGAAGACCATCTATTATGTCTCTTCTAGATGCTTCAAACTGTCTGGCTTCTTGCAATCGAGACTGTGTTGTCTCAGCGCGTAGGAGCTTAGCGTAACTTTCAAGTATGCTTGCTTCAAGAGCCCTGGCATCACCAGCCTTAGAGATCTTTTCCAACTCCAACCTGGCTGACTTCAAACAATTTTCCGCTTGATTCATCTTGTTTTGAACGCGGAAGACTTCTCCAAGCCAACTTAGAACTCTAACTTTATCCTCGACATCGAACCGCTCAGACTTATCTGCTGCCTTGACCATATTGTAGAGAGTCATTGCCCAAGCTTCTGCTTGTGCATATTTACCTTGCGCAAATGATTCTTTAGAAAGACTATGAGCATTGTAAGCAACGTGAACCAATGCATCCAATTTATCTGCATCGTTCGGCTCTTTATTATCCGGCTGAGTTCGTGCTCGAGGCTTTAATTTCCAAGACTCTAATTGACTGGTGATATCGGAAGTAAGTTTCTCACCCTGCTCAATATTTACAACTCTGGGTTCAGCTGGTATTAACGCCAACTGATCAAGGATAGTCGAGGAGCCTGTCGCATCAGTAGCTTCAGCTTGATTCGCTGCGGATTTACGTTCATGCTTTGCAATCAGATCTTTGATTTTTTCATATCTAAGCGTCAATGATTCAAATTCTTCACGAGGTAATACGCAACCTTCCTCGTTACGATAGTGGTCGTATAACTTTTGCTCTACGATACGTCTTTCTTTGCCAAGCTTGGACAATATTGCTTCAGCGGCAGATTCGCCGGTCTCAGCCTCCGAAAGAGCCTTACCTGGAACTCTCATCAAGTCGCTATAAGACACTTCTTTGTTCTGCTCCAGAGCTCTTCTCATGGAACCTGGAACTTCTCCACCAACTTCGACTACTTCAGTATCTGCTTGGGGTCTGCCACCACGAGCATTTTGACGATAGACAATTTCGCCATCTCTGACTTTCGGCGCGATCCTTGCCCAACCAATAACTGAATTGTTCAATGACTCAACAGGCACTTTGCCAAAATGGAAATCGAGCTTCGTATTCATCATCGGACGTTCATTGCCATGAGCATCTGCAAAATTCACACGCTTTATCAAATTGCCGTCACGTACGAAAAAGACAAGCTTATCTCCAGGAATTTCTCTACTTCCGGCGCTAGCCGAAGCAAAAGCATCAGCAAGAAGTTCATTTTCCAGACGCAGATTTATTTCCATCGCGTCGTGATCTTCTTTGTTATAGAACTTCTTCTGTCTTGTTTGCGGCTTTTCTACCGGAGTTTCAACCTGTGACTCACTCTTAGTCTGAGACTCATGAGCTGTAGTTTCCTGCTTTTGCGTTGCTGAATTTTCGTGTTCGGTTTGTCTTACAGAAGCCTCTTCAGCTTTCTTGGCAAAATGCTCTTGCTTGTTCTTAGGCAACTGCTCCTTAAATCCAGGCTCAATGCCCATTGTGGGCCCGTAAATACCTTCCGGTGAACCCTGCATACGCGCTTCGAGATCTATATCCAAATATTCTTTTGCACGAGCATCAATTGAACCAGGTTCAGCGGTAGTTGGTCTAACTACCTGCTCGGATATTACAGGCTCCGCAACTTCTGGCGCATTACTCACTGTCGATATCGTCTCTTCAGCAATCGCTCCAAGAGCCGACTTTTCATTTCTAATACTTCTCAAGCGCTTATCAATTATTTTGCGCTCTTTCTTGTTGAGCAAACCAGTTTGTATTCCGTCTGCTCTCGCCTGCTCATGCATAGCTAATTGATCTAAAAGACCTTTTTCTTCTTTCGCAAGCGCTGCTAGAGGATCGAACGTGGCGACCTGCTCTGCTTCTACCCTAGCTTCCGGAACATGTGTCTTTACAGCCTGGGTCGCTTGGTCAGCTATATCCTTAGCCTCTGACTTTTGAGATAGAACTTTAGCGCGCAAGTTTTCAATAAATGATGCTTCGATAGAACAGACACCGTCATTGCAGCTAGATCCCTTTGCCTCGACAGCCACATCTGAAATTACCGAAGGCACCTGAGGCTCCAAGGATTTGAGTTCACGATGAACTTCCGTCTTGAAATCAAACTGACTAAGCTTCTTATCTAATCTAGAAGTGAGGAAGAATTCTTTGTAATTTCCACAATCCGCAAGTCGGGAAGGCACTTCACCAACAATGCCTAGAAGTGGTCTGTTACCAACATGTGGCGAGCCAAAAATTGCTGCACCTTTAACGATATCGCTACCAATTAAGTCAAAGTCAACAACGCCTCTGCCAATATCCTTGAGGGGATAGTTGAAGGTACGCCCAGCAATATGGTTATTAGTGTACGTAACTAAACGTCCATTTCCATCAACAAAGACAACGTAAGCATCCTCTGGATACTTGTTGTCACGAAGTCCCCTACGGGCCTCAATAAACAAATCACGAACAAGTGGAGCGTCCTGTGCAGCTCGTAGAATTTCACCGGCAAAAATCTTGTTAGCATTTAAAGCCCTGTCGGCTCTAGCTTCAACAATATGCGGTTCGGCAGACGTCTCCATACTGTTCAACAGCATTTCGGCTAAGGTCTCGTCGTTCTTTTCCCGCCTAAGCGATCGCACTTCATCCAAGAATACTCCTCTCTTTTCCTTAGGAGTATTGCTAAAGAATTCCGCACCAAGGTCATCAGAAGCCTTCTCGCGGCAAGCGTTGAACGCTTCTTTGTCGCGTTGTTGTTTTACAACAGACAAATCTTCAAATGTTTCCGAATCAGCCGGTCTGCCCTTACGTACCGCTTGCTCATTCAACAGTTGAAACGTTTCAATCTTCGGACTTAGATCTATTTCGTTGGTTTTTGTTTCAGCTTTACTCGGTGAATCAGCCGCTTTAGTAGGCTCTGTTCTAGTTTCGGGCAGACTCTGATTGGCACGTTGTTGAGCATTCTTATTTCTACGAGCCTTGCTCATCGCCATGTAGAAAGGCGACTCGGCCACATCGTGCGCATTACCTAGCGGATGTCCACTACTTTCCAAGCCAACAGGAACAGTAGAAGCTAGCTGAGGCTTACCCTTCCATGTAGACATCGCATGATGAATGCCATGCTCGCCGACAAATCCTATGTGAGCGCCTAAAATACCGACCGCGTTGTCTGCAACAAACTTGCCTGACAGTTTCTGAGCCTGGGCAACGTTATTTCTGTAATGGCCTGACTCATATGCGTGCTTCTTAAGATCAAGAAGTTGTCCAACAGTCTGTCCGGAGTCCCAAGCGAATTTACCAAGAATGCCAGTATTTATAAGTCCGCCAATAATACGAACAGGTGCAGGTCTTAGCTGGTTTGTCATCCAGGAAAGTCCTATACCTAAGGCCGCGCCCTCACCCAAGGCTCCCCACACTTCTCCAGTGCGGACGCCTTCTTGAAGAGATTCGCTTGCCTGCGGCAGGAGACCTTTCGCGGTATCCAGCCAAAAATTTCCATCAGAGAAAAGACTTTGAGCCAGATTATGCTCAACTGAATGCTCATTTGCATTCTCCTGTAACTCGCTGAATTTCTCTGTCATTTGCTTCCTCTGCTAAGCACAAATTCCTTGGCAGAGATAATAGAGATTCGTACCTATATAGTCACTGGGACAAACACGCTGTGATACGTGGAATTCCCACAAGATTTAATCCGGCAGTTTACTTATTGTCGAAGATATTGAAAAATGGTGAGTCTTCCGGCAAGGTAGCGCCATAATCAAGCATTTTGAGATTTCCATCTTTGTCCAAGCCGGTTTGGGCAGCGCGCTTGTGATTATCCCAAAAGACATATCCGGCGTCACTTAATTGCCCTGCCAGACGATGTACTCGAGGATCCTTATCATTCAGCATTACAGGATCAACTTTATCCTGAAAATAGAAGTACGATTTCTTGGAGCGGTTCTTTTTGCAGCCTTCCTCAAATCGCTTAGACCAGAGGGGCGAAGTTCTCGGCACTTCAAAAGCTCTTGTACCGGTAAACTCATCAAATGGCACAAAGTCATCCGGTACGGCTGTTTTCGTTATCTTAAATACTGAGTTCATCAGCCTTTCATCATGAAATATTGGATTTTCGGATTGCGGTCCGCTCGTAACTTGATTCCATGCTATTTCCGCTCTGTTGGCTTGAAATGGGCTTGACGGTCCCGGTTCCGCAGCAATAAATTTGCCGTCTTCGAAGTGACCAACCTCACGAACTTGGATTTGCAATTGTCCGCGTTTAAAAACTATGGATTCTCCGCCATATTCGATATCTCCCCTCTGACATCGCAAGGGTAGATTTTTCAGATGTCTCGCATACGTGCCAATCAAATCAGGATGAAATGTATCGGTAAAATGAGTTTCTTTCGATAATTCATGCAACCACTCTCTGACAGTTTTATGTTCGGCGAATACTGTGACCTTTCCCCGATTTAACGGACAGTAACCAAAGAGAATCGCTCCGATCACATAGAATGTTGAAAAGGAGTGACACATGGTTAATCGGAAAAGAGTTAACTCAACTTACACAAAAGAATTTAAGGA
>JAKFVJ010000412.1 GCA_021732245.1 Candidatus Obscuribacterales bacterium
ACCAAGACGTTCACAAAGTGGGAATGCCAGAATAAACATGTGTGGCAAACATATTACAATACAATTCAACAAGGACACGGCTGCCCTAAATGTGCCAGAGCAAGTGGGAACAAGAAAAGACATGCAGCATCCACCGCACGAGGGAAATCTCCTCAGAAGCATCAGCGGGAAGCGACCCACCGAAACAACAGACAAGGACTGGACCGAGCCAATACTGCACGACGCTTATCGTCAAACGATTACCATGCTTTAGCGCGAAAACGAGGATACCGGTGGTCAGGAATGGACGTACCAAATGCAAGGTCTAAAACGGACTGGCAATGTGGAGAAAGACACAGATGGAAGGCCAGCTACAGTAATATCAAACAAGGATCAAGCTGTCCCGACTGTTCCAAAGAAAGTAAAAGGATTTCGCCACAAGCATACAGAGAATTGGCGAAATCGAGAAAGGTTCATTGGCTAGGTCCAGAAACGCCAAATACAAAGACAAAGACTTGGTGGCAATGTGAAAACGAACATAAATGGCAAAGCACTTATGGAAATATTGAGCGAGGATCTGGTTGTCCTAAGTGTAGACAATTAGCTAAGTCCAAAAAACTAAGTTTTGGGCCCAGCGATTATCGAAAACTCGCGAGAAGCAGGAAAATCGTCTGGCTGGGGAACACGTGTGTAAATACCGCGAGCAAGACTAAATGGCAATGCCCACAGAAGCATATCTGGAGCGCTTCCTACGACAAAATTCGGGGTGGTTGTGGCTGCCCGAAATGTGGTGTCCACATTAGGAGCGAGAAACTGCGCCTGCCTGAGTCCGCTTACTATGCACTCGCACAGAAGAAAAAATTACTCTGGCTGGGTCCTGCAGTGCCAAATAATGCTACCGCCACTCGGTGGGAATGTAATAAGGGACACAAATGGATGGCTACCTATGCCTCGATTAATGATGGTCCAGATAAAAGAGGCACCGGTTGTCCAAGGTGCTCATGGGAAATTTTAGCCCAAAAACTACGGATACCGAAAGCAGGTTATGAGGAACGCGCACGGGAAAAAGGACATATCTGGCTGGGACCACTGGTTAAAAGCGCAAACGCACCTACGAAATGGCAATGTTCAAAAAATGCAAACCATAAATGGAACGCATCTTATAGCGGGTTACGTGGTTGTCCTCGGTGCATCGAATGGAATGGAGAGACTCAATTAGCTCATCGCATCAAGAAATTATTCTCCCGCTATCGCGTTGAAAGGCAGGCTCGCCTGCCGTGGTTGGGGCGCCAACATTTAGATGTGTTTGTACCGTCGCTTCTTGTAGCATTTGAGTACAACGGTCCACAGCATTATGAAGCTTTTGACCATTTTGGTGGCTCAGAGAAGTTGCAAGCAACTAAACGGTTGGATAAGTTGAAACGTAAGTTATGCAAAGCTAACGGCATAAGCTTACGTGTTGTTCCATGGAACAGAACAATTTCTGACGAACAAATTCTTGCCTTCGTAAACAAAAATAGACAGCGACATAATTGAGGAGGCTGGGCACGTGGATATGGTGTGACGAAAAATTGTAAAACCTCTTTGGCTCTGGTAGTCTTTTGGGGGAGAAAGTCAAACATGCGTAGATTGCTCAGAGGCGCCTCACTTTTAGTCGTGGTAGGTCTTTTGGAATTACCAATATGTCCGATTCTGGCACAGCCATTGCAAGGACATGTATCTGAAGACACCAAGCTCCCATTCACTGGTCCATACTATAAGGGCAACTTGCAAAAGGACTCCCTTCGGGGCGGTACGAATCTTGATCAGCCAATGAAGCCTAACAGGCTTCATTCAGAAAGCCCTGAAATTGATAGACTTCCGTTTTCCGGACCAAATCTTCAAGGGCAAGTAAACCAAGAGCTGAACAGAAATCCAGACGATTTGAAGAAGCTGACCCCTCAGCAGGATTCCATCACGTCAAGCAAGCCTAACCCATTGCCATTCAACAGCGGTTTTCAACCACGTGGTGACTCATTTAGACCAGACAAACCAGAGTGGTGTCTTTATATTTACACTGCTGATACCCCATGCTTTGATCCGATTCAGAACGCCGATACGGGCACAAAGGCGCAAATTGCTGACTTCGGCCGATACGACCATAGATTTACGTCAAGACAACTGAGTACATGGAATCGATGGGCTGAGAATTTACTGCACATGATTTACGCCAATTTGAGGACATTTCCCGGTAAGGAAAATTCCGGCAGCCTTTTGACCATCTATTTGAGAAACGATGGACAACTCAGGGTTGATGCCGATCGCAACTCAAACAGCGGGCAGGCAGTTACGAAATCCGTTGAGGCGCTGTATGGTATGCCTGAATTGGCATTTCCAGGTCCTGCGTCGACAGATACGATTCTTGTGCGTGGAGACGTTTTTTTTGGAACACCACATAGTAAATTGGCTCGCGATGTCTGGGGACGCATTAAGCCAGAACCGAGTCCTTCTTCGATGTTGCCATACAGTAATCGGTACATGTGGTGAGTTGGTAATGGCTTGAACTAGCGTTTTTCCTTGCGCTGTTTCCTAAACTCCCAAGGCGGGACTGGATTTGTATCTAACCACAGTCCTTCCTTTTTTTCTCTGGCTTGTAGTTGCAATTGATCGAGTTCAGTGTCATTCGGTGCGTACCTGGTATACCACCAGGCAAAACCGTTCCTGACGAGTTCTCTATTTAAACTGCGACCATCCGGCAACAACACGTCAGCTAGCACTCGTCCGTACCTGTCCTTTCCATGTTCTTTTAGAGTTACGACTTTGTTGTAGGACAGCGATGAAGTAAATTGTTTGGCTCTCTGACCAAATGCTTGACGTTTTTCTGGCGCATCCACTTTAGAGAGACGAACTTTTATAAGCTGTTTTTGGCTTAAAACGGTGATCGTGTCCCCATCACTGACACCAACCACTCTTCCGGTTATTTCTTGGGCAAAAACCGGTAACGATAGAGCGGCAATCAAGCCAAATATTAAAAGCGTAGACCATATGAGTCTCATGGGTGAACCCGGGGCAAGTAAATATACTTTACTTTTATAGTGAAATAGCACGGCTGCAGGAGTGTTCTGGGGCATATGTACCACGGATGACGCGAAGTCAATCTGGTTCAAGGGTGAGGACGCAAATGAATGGTACTGACGACGAAGCTTTAAAACCAAAAATACGTATAGGGCTTTTGCATGATGCATACGTTGGGGGAGAGTTGGCGAACAAAAAAATTAGAGAACATCCTGCGGGTTATTGGAATGAACCAAGGTATAGCCTCCGAACACCAAATGGGAATTTTTATGCTCGACGAACTGTAACCCGTGGAAATGGGCATTTGTGTGAAATTACCGAGGGGGTAGGTCACTGTAACTGTTACTTGCGAGGTGATGGCGAGCGCTCAGAATCGGCGCTGTACCATTTGCCGGAAGTCAGGCTACCGACTGGCTATCGTGAACGCGGACACCACTGTTCAATGCGGAGCGGAGAACTACAGGACCCAGAGTCATTAGAAAAGCGCCTCAAAGAGATTCGTGAACAACTAGATATAACGCCAGATAGCATCGTAACAATCATCGAGTTGGATTTCCCCCTAGATGCCGCACGAAAGAACTGCAAACAGGCATTTCACAAAACCGCAAGCACTGAAAGTATTCGCGATTTTGTGATGTTTGCCGAAGATTCTAAGTTTGACGAAGATCATGACGACTCAAAACGGATGGATTTTGGTGCACTATGAATTTAGAAGATGAAGCAAAAAAGAGACTTGACGAACTCTGTCGCTGGTTGGAACAACAGGGCTGGACAGTCAATGTTAGCGAAGGTGCAGTTGGTTACTTGATTGAATTCGCTAAGACCGGTGTGCCGGTGCAAACGGTAAGTGCTCCAAACGCTATGGAGACACTTAAGCAGATGTTCCGACAGCTGGGACAGATTGGATTGATTCCGGAACCAATTATCGCTGCAATGCGACAGTTGGAGAATGCAGAGCGGGACCGCGGTTATCTTGACGTACTTGATGTGGAGCAGTCAGACGTAAATTTGTAATTGCATATATCAATGTTAATGCTTTGCTAAAGTCGCAAGATGCTCAACTCTCGAATGGACTAACCTCCAGCCGTTGGCCGACAATTGAAAGTCCCGACTCTTCCATAACGATTTTTCTTATTTCTCGTGCAGTAATAGTACGTTGTTTTAGCAGCGCGGTTGCAATTGCTTTAACCAGCTTCCAATTTCGAGGTTCTAATATCTCCGTACTTATTCTGATCTTCAACCACTTGTAATAAGCCGATAGCTCTTCATCGGATCCTGATAGCTGACTTAAAATGGTCATTGCCTGATGGCGGTCGGATCGTGCGCCTCTGTGGTCAGCTCTGCCGCTATAATGTTTCTCAGTAATGTTACCTGCTAAGAGTGCCATAACGTCCGATTCTAACCTCGTTCTTTTCCTCATGGATATACCTGAAGTGGGATTTAGTGAGCGCGGAAAATCGAGCGTCTGAACGTGTCCCACAGAACGTTTATTGTCCTCAATTGAAACATATCGGAACGGAATGTTGTGCAAAACGTTAGCTACAGTATGTCCTGCCTCGTGATAGGCGGTGGTCGCTAACGATTTGCTATAGCTCGCAGTCTTCTGTTTGTTTGAAGTCTTTGTACTGTGCCTTACCAATTTAACTAATCCTGGATAGTAGCTCTCGTACCGAATCCCCAAAAGTGATGTTTTTGATTTTCATCACGAAGGCAAAGACATCGCCACCTTCGCCACACTCCACGCATTTGAATACGCCTCGCTCGGCGTTAACTTGAAAGTATGGCTGCGAGTCTTTGCTGTGGGTTTGAAATGGACAGTTTCCCGTAAAGTGATTGCCAGCTGGTTGCAGTGCAACGTGCTCGGAAACAACTTCCAGCATATTCACATTGTCTTTAACGGTAGCAATTTGCTCCGGTGTAATTTCTTGCATCTTTTGCATCTCAAGTAACCTCTGCTGAGAATTGGAAGTTCATGTGTCCATTCGTAACCCTCGGTGTGTAGCCCGCTTGCTGTGGTTTTGCTCGTCACCAGAAAACAAGCCCGCGACCAAACGGCAGAAACCCCGGGTATGCAGTTTGACGAGCATTGTAGTCAAACGTGAACTTTATTGATACGTGCTTGCCGTCTTCATCTGCCAACAGATTGTTGGATGGAGGCATAAAAGGTGAGGCGGCGTTAACGGCGTTAAATGCTGCTTGAGCATACGCATCAATGTAATTGGACGGGTCATCGAGTCTCAGATCCGAAACGGAACCGTCCGCACCAATCTTAAAAATCACCCTTACTGTTCGTCCTTGGAAGCCGCGAGGCGGATGCCATCGGCTTTTCAGTCTGTGTTGAACGTATGTCATATATGAAACAGTCTCTGGAGTGACGTTTCTGACGATATCGATTGGTGTACAAACGTCAACATGATCTGATTGGATTGCCTCCAGCACTTCCTGTGGTGGTGCTATAAACGGTGAGGCTGCACGGACAGCGTTCAAGACAGCGTCTGAAAATTCATCCAGTGCGCCAGAATGTGCATCTAGTCTTAGGTTGGTAACGGTACCATTTTTGTTGATTGTGAAATGGACTTTAATGTTTCGGCGGTCGCCTCCATTCGGCAAGCGGTAGTTATTCATGACGGAATCATCGACATATTTCACATAGTTGCGTATCGCGCGGGAATACATACTCCTTTGACCTGGATCGTTTTCAACGAAAGAATCATGCTTGCTTGGAGGGGGTAATGTTTGTGGCGAAGGCGAATCCGTTCCATATGTCTGAGATGGGTTGCTTGGTATTGATTGCGCTTGGCCTATTACCTTTGTTCCTTGCTTTAGCAATGAAATCCAAAGGACGGTACCGGATTGAGATTGGTGGCAAGAGCCAACCAACTTGGTTCCTTCTTCCACCAAATGTAGTTCATAACGCTCTATTGGAGCTGGGCTAAATCCTGGTACGCCCCACTGTAAATCTAAGCCGACATCTCTGAAGACAAAGGCACCTTGCTTTTTGTCGTAATTTCCTTGTAAATAGTGCTTTGCTGTGCCCTCTTTGCCTGTGCTGGTTAGGGAGCCTTCCAGCTTATTGGATGATTTCTTTAGTTCCAACGTTACGGAGCAATCTATATCACTAGAATGAGCATGTCCTACCCAATTTCCGGCGACGTCAGGACCGGGATCATTTACATCTGTATTCGCAGTGCTAGTGTTGCATTGTTGTGAAGTTTGGGCACCTGGATTTACTAATCCAATGACCTTTCCCATCCTATCCTTGCTAGCTGCAATTGCAGCTGTGTGTCCTATGAGCAAATAAGAGAGTGAAACAGCCAATACGCCCTTCTTCATGGTGCTGTCCTCGGGATGTTATTGGTAATTTCCATGTTCATGTTAGTCGGGGTGAGTGTGCTTGCTGTTTTCTCCGGAGGCACTACAGACCCAGAAACGGCCTTATCGGCGAGTTGCTTATCCCCTGGTGCCGCGAGAGCCACAGTAGTATCGTGGTCAACGAAAGCGGTCAATATTGTTCCTGATGCCATCTTCGCACTACCGGAATGTCCACATAAGGCAACCACGCCTAATCCAATTACTCCTAGCAGAAGTCCGCCAACAACATAACTGCCAACACCGGCACCGCCATGTCCAGACTTGACCTTTGTGCCTCTTAATGCAATCCGTGAGCCATCGATTGCCTTCACTGAACTGATCTCGATGCTGAGCTTGCCACCCTTGCTGCCATCCTTCTCATCCAGATTAGTCAAATATGCAACTGCTGGTGAGCCCTCCTTAAGTAGGACTGTCTTGCCGTCTTTGTCGATCACATCTTCAAGAACAGTCAGCGCTACCTTTTGACCTGCTGTAGAGGTCTTAGTGGAGATTGTTTCATTGAGTTTCAGTCTGACAGGAGTACCCTCTTCAAGTGCTAATTGGGCTGACTGCGCCAAACAGCATGATGGTTGTAGAAAAACCATTGACAGGATTAACAGAGGTAAAAAAAGACGAGACATTCTAGGTTCTCCCCAAGCATTTTGATTCAGCTGAAAACAAAAGGGACACCGGGACACCAATTAAATGTCGAACAAGGTACCACTTCATGACAAATATGTCTTGAATATCCGCTAAGGGCAGTCAGAACGACACGGTTGCAGACGAAGTCGGTAGTCAAGGGATGCTGAATTTAACACTTGTGTGGTGTAAGCGCTAATTAGGCTTAACCTGTTTGAAGGTATTACCCTGCTCCGCTACGCGTAACGCTAATTAATCATAGTGGTAAGCGAAAGTTGATGGTTGCGCCCAGATCGGTCTGAGTAGGGGACTGGAGAAGGAAATACTCAGCACGGGCAATTCACTCGTTCGGTTGCTAAATTACTAACAGTCTTCACGTAACCACTGCCTGAGCTGTCCATCAGGGTTCTCAGCGTTATGAGCCTTCAAGATTACGATACCGGTAGTTTGCTTAATTGGCTGAAGCCCGGAAAAAATAACTTGTGGTGTAGTACCGTCCGGCAAGACTAATGTACATCTTAGTTTGGCGAAGTAGAGATTCTCAAAAAGATCAAGATTAAGGGGGTGGCTTTTCATTGTGAGTGACCAGCCCTTATCAATAGTTTGGGACAAATTACCATCCAGAGTCTGGCAATTCACTGCTTTCCCGTGGTGATTTGCCTCCACGGCTGTTATTGGTAGGGGAATTGGATTTTCGGTAAGCTCCGCCGTAATTGAAAAACTTTCGGTAATTCTTGTTCCATTTAATTGAAAGGACATCTAGACCTCCTATTAGCTATGCAGGGAACCAGCGAAAGTCGATTTAGCGACATTGTACGCTGTAATTACAAATGAACAGTTCTGAACCTACTTTACTTAGATTTTCGGAATTACAGTTATTCATGCCATATTGAAGTTTCCACTCGTGTACATTTGCCCAGTGATATAGCTTCCGTATTTCCGGGCAATCATCATATGTGATTAGGAACTTGTGAGTAGACGATTTTAGTGATTGCGCAAGTTGTTCATGATCAAACTCATGCAGAGAGCCGTTTCGTCCGTACAGCTTTGACGCCGTGAAATATGGTGGATCGAGAAATAGAAAAACATCGTTTCCTGGCGAATCAATTACTTTCCTGTAGTCAAAATCGGTTATCCGCACGTCTTTCAAAGCCTCTGGCAGACTTGTAAGCCTTTCAATTGAGCTTATGGTAAACCGTGACATGCTTGCGGCGCTCGAAAACCCGCCCGCTCTTGTGGTGCCAGAGAAAGTAACACGGTTGAAGAAGAAGAATAGAAAAGCAATGCGAAATTCATCGTTAGATTGTTCCTCTCTGGCTGCCAAAAAGTATTTTTTGACTTTGTCTGCAGTATCTAGACGATTGCGTAAACGCGAAAGCTCGCTTTGCAGTTGCGCACAAGTAGCAGGATCTTGCGCTATCTTCCAGAAGGTTACAAGCTCCTTAAACTTGTCGTTGATCCAATACTTGCTTGCAAAGTTTGTGTTCCGCGCGTGAAAATAAACGCTGCCACCGCCCACCATTGGCTCGCGATACTCTGTGGCTCGAGGCGGAAACATTTCCGCGATTTGTTTAATTGCCTTCTGTTTACCGCCTGGATATCTGAGCGGAGAACGAAACTGTGATGAGTTCGTTCCCGGTATGGCAATAGGCGTAGTTACTACATTAACCATGTGGGCTTTTCTGCTGATAAGATCTTGTAATCGATAATAACTGGTTTTGAGCAAAAGGCGAGCAGGATAAGTCTATTTAATATCCCAGCGTATATGCAAGTTGTATGTGATAGGTGTTGATATCTTTCATTTATGTCTGAAAAATCCTCACAGCATGGAAAAGCATTTGAGTATGCTTTGTTGGAAGCAATTGTCTCTTCGCTTGCCGACAGCCAACCTGTAGTTGTTCAGGATTCAAAAGCCCTCATAAAGGCGAGGGCTTCGTTTGATGCCATGCCTCTTGACGAGCGGGCAAATTTTAGTAAGGCGGCTGTGGTGGGTGCGTCTATTCTTATCGCCCGTGAACCTAAACTCGAATACTCCCCAGGCACAGCAGACCCACTTGTATTGTCGATTCAATCCGATCAGAAAGGACAGGAAGGTGATGTTCGTGACATTATCGCCGCACGAATAAAGGAGAACTGGCAGATTGGATTTTCTGCCAAAAACAATCACAAGGCGGTCAAAAGTTCACGATTAGCGAAGGAGTTGGATTTTGGGCAATCTTGGCTGTCTTATCCATGCTCGGAGCCGTATCGACTAAGAGTAAGAGAGATCTTTGAACGACTTGCATCACGCCAAGGCAAAATATGCTGGCGAGATATTGGTGAGGAGAAATATCAAATTTACGAAGATGTTTTGAACGCGTTTAGAAGTGAGTTGTGGGAAATTTACCAGATTCTCGGGGCGGAAGTGCCTGATCGACTAATCAGGTATCTAATCGGAAACTTTGATTTTTACAAAGTGATGAAATTCAAGACAAGGACACAAGTTCAGCCGTTCAATTTAAACTCAACGCTTGGACAGAGGTCATCAATGAGAAAAGCGCAGCCTGAATCGGAAGTCCTAAAGCTTCCGCGTAAAATCCTAGACATCAGTTTCAAAAATGATGATAGTAAAACAACTGTATGTGTGGTTTGTGATGCTGGTTGGCAATTGTCGTTTAGAATCCATAATGCAAGTGAGATTGTTGAACCTTCACTAAAGTTTGACATTACCTTGATTGGGCATCCTGCTCAGCTGGTTACGCATGAATTACCGTGGTAGGTCTGATGGTAAATTTGGCAAAGTCAAAAATGACAGTCTCGGTAGATTTGAAGCCACATCAAAAACGTATTGTTTGATGGTGGACAATTATTTTGATACAGCGTACAGAGGGTCATTTAACTTGACCATGATCAGCTGCTGCTGTGTCAACTGTCTGAAGGACGAAAAAGCACAAACGGCCTTAACTTCAGGCAGCTTGTAGAAGACCTGACGGATACATGGTTCCTCTATAAACTATTCAAACTCCATGGAAGTGCTGCCACTTGCCTCTAATTGTTTCGCTTGCTTGATTTTGTTCATTTTTCTCAAACATTCGGCATAGTTTTTGCGGCAATTCCTCGTATCTGGATGATCTGGTCCGAGTGCTTTATCTCCGATAAGTACTGCTCGCTTAAAGAGTGGCTCAGCCTCGGTATACTTGCCCTGTAGCTTGTACAACGTTGCCAAATTCAATAAGGTCACGTGTAAGCTTGGATGATTAGGTCCAAGCGCTTTTTCATCAATCGATAGAGCGCGTGTATAGAGTGATTCTGCTTCAATATATTTGCCTTGCTCACGGCACAGAACCGCAAGATTATTTAGGATACGTGCGACATTCGTGTGCTTAGGACCTACCGCCTTTTCTTCAATCGCAAGTGCACGTTTGCTATATACTTCAGCCTTGTCCAGCTGTCCCAAGAGTTCACATACTGCTGCAAGGTTATTCAAACTCCGTCCTACGTCAGGATGATTAGGACCAAATAACTTTTCGTCAATTACAAGAGAGCGTTCGCAGAGCGTCCGAGCCTCCTTGTATTTCCCCTGCTTTTGGTAGAGCATTGCTAGGTTTTGCATGGCTGTCGCTACATTCTGATCGTTGGGACCTAAGCTCTTTTCGAGAATCGACACGGCTCTTTCATATAATGGTGCAGCTTCTTCATACTTGCCTTGCTCTTGGTACATGGCTGCAAGGTTTAGCAGTCCAATTCCTATATTTGTGTGATTCGGATTTAAGGACCTTTCTTCTATTGCTAATGAGCGCTTACAGAGAGATTCAGCCTCTCCATATATCCCTTGTGAGTGATACACGAGGGAGAGGTTATTTAGACTATTAGCTACTTCGGGATGATTGAGTCCTAGCACATTCTGCCGAATTGACAAGCACTGCTTATGCAGTTGTTCAGCCTCGCTATATCTGCCTTGTGTCCGACGGAGGTTAGCCAATACATTCAGAGTGCTGGCCAGTCTTATGTCTTGTGCGCCAAAATTTTTTGCTTCAGTCAGTGCTGCAGACAAGAACTGTTCGGCCAATGCGTATTGCCCTTGTTTATATGCCGCCTCACCAGACTCTAGGTGCTTTGCCCACTGACCGTAGTTGGCACCAAATACTATGGTGATTGTTGAGATGGAAGCCATAAGCATCAATCCCAGAAAACATTTAAATTTACCGTACATTTATAGTACCGCCGTATTGACTGGTGCTGCGCTGATCGTCATTTTCTATCTATCCATATTTTGTTTTGCGCAAACGGTATTCGTTGCCTCACAAATAGAGTATTGGAAAGCTGCATACCACTCGGAAATTCGACTCGGGCTATAACTGGGTATAGGAGCTCGGAGCCAGGGTGGGATTCCAAGAACAGGTTGTCAGTCTCGCATGTAGTAATGATATGAGTCAATTAATTGGTTGTTAACAAGCGGTTCTAAACAATCTGTATTCAAAGCTGTTGAGACAAAGTGCCAAATTGTCATGATATGCAACTATTAGTATTTACACATTCAAAACCTGAATCTTGGTAGTAGTGCGCCATATTGACATCAATCATTGTCAACATCTAATCAAGCGCCTGCTGACATGCATATAAAATAGACTCTCCTTATATCCAGTCAGGCGGCTTCAGACTCGCAACGGTTGGTGAAAAAGCGGCATCCCTGTCAACGACTTCGCTATACCTAGTCATTTGAGGCTATTTCCAACATGGCAGAATCACAACAACTCCAGGAGTCCCAAACAACCAAGGCATGTCCGTTTTGTGCAGAACAAATTAAAATTCAAGCGATATTATGTCGTTTCTGTCGGGCTGATTTACTTCAGCCCCTTTCGACGGTTCAGTCGCCGGACGGTAGGGGGTACTCCTCCAGAAGTTTGCCGAAAGCGCTTCAAGCTCATACCAATCCTCCCGACGGTAGTTCCTCACCTAGAGGCAATTTTGAATCGCTTGTTTATCCGAAAGAGAGAATTTTTGGTTGCATTTCGGTAATCATAGGCTGTGCGGTTTATCTTGCTGTAGTCATTTCCGTTATCGGGCTAGCCTATCTGCCATTTGTTGTGTTGGCGGCGATCATCAGTCATGGGTTTTACATAGGTTATATTCGCGGACATGCCATAAAAATTTCACATGATCAGTTCCCTGAAATTTTCGAGATGCTGCAAGACTTATCTTCGCAAATGCAAATGTCTCAACCAGAAGTTTATGTATTAAACGGACAAGGAATTTTGAATGCATTTGCAACCAAACTGTTTTCTCGGAACTTTGTAGTTATCTATTCGAATGTTTTGGAGCTTGCATATGAACAAGGACAAGATGAAGTTGCATTTGTGCTGTGTCACGAACTTGCACATATCAAGCGTGGGCATTTGAAATGGGCTTGGATACATGCACCAGCAAGGTTTATTCCTTTGCTTGGTTCTGCGTATTCCAGGGCTTGTGAGTACACGTGTGATCGATTTGCCCAACACTTTAAGCCGTCTGGTGCTAGTTATGGTCTGTTAGCGTTGGCAACAGGAAGCAAATTGTATCGCAAGGTCAATATCGAAGCACTACATAAACAAGTGGGCACAGGGTTAGGATTCTGGGCTTGGTTGCATGAAATATTTTCATCACATCCAAACTTGATAAGCAGAATTCGTCAACTGACTACAGGTTCATCTGTGACTTACGGACAGGTAGCTGAATAAATTTGGTATCACTGAGCTCACACTGATTCGCTTTTCGGGTTGTACATCTCATGTCTAATACAATGATCTCGTCAGTTGATATTCAATTAGCAGGACATGATAAAGTCACAGTATGCCCCTATTGTGCAGAGACGATTAGTAACACAGTAGTTATATGCCCGTTGTGTGAATCCAAGATCCCACGTAGCATGGATGAGTCTTCATCAGAAATTCAGAAATATGATCATAAGAAGCAGTCTTCTGTCGTCACGGGGGAACATACTGGTTCTTATGAGGATCAGAGAACTCGATTATTAGCTCCATTCTCAAACAACGCCTTTAGACTTTTGGGACTACCAAGTTCAGCTTCGAGTGTCGAAGTAGCCGATACAATGAGCAGCATCAGGCGAACGATCAAGATTTCGAAACAGCCGGAAGCCTTTTTCAGTTTCAAGCCGCTGGGCTCAGGTGCAAGGACATTGACTGATGTTCAAAACGCTGAAACTAGATTAGGCGATCCCGAGTCTCGTATTGCAGAAAGACTTTACTGGTTCCATGCGGCTCCTACTAAACCACTCATAGAACTGACTCCTGAGGGGATTTGGTCAACGTACAAGAGCATCCTTGCTTGCGGTAAAGCTTCTGCGATCCACGATGCAGCACTTTTACTGCTCATTGCTGCATGTATCACTGATCCAGGAATGGAGGATCAGATACTATGGTCTGAAGTGGTAAAGAACTGGCTAACGACTGCAGAAAATGACGACTATTGGTTAGAGATATACGATCTCGACGAGACGAAGGGATTTGAACCATCGGCAACAGTTAGTGAAATTTCGTCCTTGCGGGAGTGTTGTCTTTACAAAGTGTTCAACCCCGTGGTACTGATTGCTCGGGCAGGACTGATCGATGGTGACCCTAATATTGCAAAACGGGCGTTACAGATTCTTACCAGTGAAGTAATGCCAGTTGATATTGCATCTCAATTCGAGAGTGAAATTACTGGTGATTTGGAACATCAGTTCGAAAGTCTATGTGACGCGTTTCGTGACAGGTGTTTTAATAAGCTCAAGACGGACCAGGACAATTCTGATGCAGAGACACAGGAGAATCTTATCCGTTGTGATGAGCTGAAATCTGAATATATACGTGAGATTGATGAACAGCTGCGGATTATCCAAACCCTGAGTCATGGCGACAGTGGACTCGTTAGACGATCCCAGCAATGTGACCTTTCCCCGATTTAACGGACAGTAACCAAAGAGAATCGCTCCGATCACATAGAATGTTGAAAAGGAGTGACACATGGTTAATCGGAAAAGAGTTAACTCAACTTACACAAAAGAATTTAAGGA
>JAKFVJ010000411.1 GCA_021732245.1 Candidatus Obscuribacterales bacterium
GGACTCTTATCAAGAGGAGTAAATCCTGCTATAAACAAACCATGCAAATTCGTGTCGGCATAACCACCAATAACCTCAAAGACTTGTTGCATGACTCGGTTTCCATTTTTTGCCCGCAAGCAATCGTCATTGATGGAGATTCACAAAAGCAGTTATTCACCTCTTCGGAAATTCAGGTCAAAGCTAAAGGCGACCAACTGACCTTGAAGACAGAAAATCAAACCCTGCAGGCAAGTTCGTTTCTAATCAAGTCCAAGAACAACGAAACAATTCATATCCACAGTTTAAGCCGCGAAGGACATCTACAGCCTAACTATCACGGCGAACTAGAATTGATCACCAAACAAAACAAGATTCAGGTACTTGTACATTGCGATTTGGAGACTTACTTAAGAGGCGTTCTTTCGTCAGAAATTCCTGCCAGCTATAACCTGGAGGCGGTCAAGGCACAAGCGGTAGCTGCTCGAACTTATGGACTAAAACCACGCATTGACCATACTCCGGATGGTTTCAACGTCTGCGATTCTTATCTTTGCTGTCAGTATTTTGCCGGATACCCCAAAAGTATCGCCGAACGTCACGAGAACGCCATAACACAAACAAAAAATCAAATACTCACCTACAACAATGAACCAATTCTTGCTTTATTTAGCGCATGTGCCGGTGGTCATACAGAAAATTACGAGAATTGTTTTTCCGATCCTATAACAGGCGCATTCCCGCCACAACCCCTTCCCTACTTAAAAGGTGTTCCGGAAGGTAAATTACCGAATGGGTACCCTTCCGAAAATGCACTGCGTGAGCTTTATCACACAGCCAAACCGGATACCTGTGACAGCTTCTCTAATAAGTTTCGCTGGCATCTCAACTTTAGTGCCGATCAATTAGAAGCGCACATGCATCATATCGCCGAAACAATGCTGGATGATAAATTAACCGCACCATTTATTTTTCCTCCGCCATCTAAAAGATTTGGACACATCGAGAAATTTGAGATAACAAAGCGCGGTGTTGCCGGAACAGCAATATCAATGACGGTTCACACATCCACAGGTCCCTGGATTATCAAAAAGGAACTTGTTATTCGCAGTTTGTTCAAAAATCCCGATTTAAATGTAGCCCGATTGATGAGTGCACGTATTTTCTTTGACCATCAGAGTAACAATCTAAATCTTCTCTCCGATCTAATTGTCTATGGCTTTGGTTGGGGACATGGCGTGGGACTGCAACAAAATGGCGCTCAGGGATTAGCAACTCAAGGAAAAACATACAAACAAATTCTCGCCCATTATTTTCCAGGCAGCGCCATTAGCGAGGCACACTAAAACATATGAAAGCAATTGTGATTACCAAACCGGGTGGTCCGGAAGTCCTAAAGTATGACGATGTCCCAACTCCGGAGCCGCAAGGCAATGAAGTACGTGTCGCAGTAAAAGCTACGGCAGTAAATCAAGCCGATATCTTACAACGCCGCGGACTTTATCCTGCGCCAGCGACGTGTCCGGCAGACATTCCAGGACTGGAATATTCCGGAGTCATTGAGAAAATCGGTCCTGATGTCAAAGAATTGTCTGTCGGACAAAAAGTCTTTGGATTGGTAGCCGGCGGATCATATGCTGAATACATAATCACCGAGGCCCGAACTGTTGCACCCATGCCTTCCAATTTATCTTTCGAAGAAGCAGCAGCAATTCCTGAGGCGTACATAACCGCTTACGACGCTATGGTCAGCCAATGCAAATTATTAGCGGGTGAGACGGTATTGATAAATGCCGTAGGCAGCGGTGTGGGCAGTGCCGCCGTGCAAATCGCTTCTGTAATAGGCGCGACATCCATCGGCAGCAGCCGTACTGCAGAGAAACTTGATCCAGCCATCAAGTTAGGTTTAAACAAAGGCATTTTAGTAAAAGACAAATCTCTTTCTAAACTAGTCCTCGAGGCAACTAATAACAAGGGCGTCGACGTTGTGCTGGAATTAGTAGGCGGAGACTATGTGACTGAAGATGTTGCTTGCATGACATACAAGGGACGCATTGTTGTAGTTGGTCTTTTAGCCGGAGCTAAAGCCGAATTGAATCTTGCAGCATTGTTGAGCAAACGCCTGCAAATTAGAGGCACTACACTCAGAGCTAGACCTTTAGAAGAAAAGATCGAAGTGAATAAGACATTTATTCGTGAGCTATTGCCGCACATAGCTGACGGCCGTTTGAAGCCGGTAATTGATCGCGTGGTGAATCTGGATCAAGCTGCCGAGGCACACGATTACTTAAGTTCAGGTGATCATTTCGGCAAAGTCGTGCTAAGAATTTAAATTACTGAGCGGGAGCCTTTGAGGCATCTTCTGTCTTTCCAGCACTCGGCTGAGTGGGAGGTTCTGCCGGCTGTTCCGCCTCACTTGCTTTTTTCTCGGAAGCCTTGCTTTCATGCTGCGTCATGCTGTCTATCAACCAAAGACTTGTTCTGAAATCGAAATTTCCTTCTTTGACGTAAGGACGAGCAAAAATCACAATGGCTTTTGTTGTATCCTTTGGATGCCTGTAGGCACCGATCAGCATCATCTCAGTGGTTTTCTTATCATCTCCATGCGTATAGCGACCGACGAACCATTGCATGGTGTCGCTTTCAACGTACGACTGTCCTCTTTCAACCTTTACTCTGTCCAACTCCTCCGGAACAACAAAGTCCGCGTAAGGAACTCTTCTCAGCAATAGATTTAAATCTTTGACAGGACCAGTATTATTCCAGACAACAATCATCACTCTTTGATTTTGTCGTTGCGAAACCAAAGCAAATGAAGGCAGATCGCCTGTAATCTTGCTCGTGTTTTCAAAAGTAAAACCAGGTGGTGGAAACTTGCTGAAGTTAGCATCGTTCACAGCAATTTCCGCAGCCTTTTTCTCGTCATCAGCAGAATTTGCAACTTCATCTGTTTTTTGTTCAGTCTGTGCCTGCTCTTCTGTAGCTTGTTTGGGAGACTCCGATGGCTTCATTGAACCGAAAATCATCATCAACAAACCAATTAAGGCCAAAGCAATTCCCCCAATGAGAATCTGCTTTTTACTTATTTTATTTGGAGCGGACATTCCTCTTAGCTTAGAACCATCCATCTCCGGCTCATGTATTGGATCCGCATCTTCAGACATGCGCTTGCGCATTGAACTACGCGCAAGTGCTGCTGTTGATTCTTTTTCGACAGGTGAAGAAGCTGCAACTTCAACCGGCTCCGATGGTTCGAGCATTTCCCGCTTTCCACCAATTTCAGCCAGTAAATTAAATGAGGTCATTTGATGCAGTTTCATAGGTGGTGGCGCTTGCCCCGGTTGCAGAACCCATACCCCGTTGTGCACGCCGACTAGCTTATTGTCTTTTAGTAAAACTGCACCCTGACACTTGTTAGGAAATGCAACCGTATGCAGCATTACCTGTGCATCTTTGAGAGGGCTCAAACCAAAGAAATTCCCATCCTGGACTATTGGTCTGCCTGAAAGTGGATCCAAATAAAAACCAAACATTTGATCCCAGACATTTACAACAGGTGCACCGACTAAAGGCGCACCCAATTGACCACTCATACTAAATTGCCGTGCTTGTGTCGGCTGCACAAATCCAAGACTGTGCAACTCGTGCAAACCCCAGAGCGCAGTATACGTGTCCGACCCAATGCGCTCACCAAGCTTGTCGATAGTAATATAGCTATCCAGGGACTGCCATATTCTTTCGACAACCCAATGCAAGCTCGGGTTTATTTTCCCTGGATCGTATTGCCCGGAGGAACGTATATAGCGTGTCTCAGTGCCACCATGTGCAGAAATAATTTGCGGGAGTTCTTGCGCGCGCCGTTTGGCTTCCGCCAACATTGCCACTGTATCCATGTGAGTATCAGGAATGCCTTCAAAGGTAAAATCACTTTGGGACTGGAAGAGAAAACTGCCGGGTCGTCCTCTGTAAACAGCTTCAAACAGACCCATTTCGCCAATCAATTGCTCATAGACAACTTTTACAATTCGACCAGGAGCATAAAGCAACCGTGCAATTGGTCTATTGCGCAGATCAAATAACGTAAGTGTGCCGGATTTGCCTGTGGCCAAAACAACTTCCAGCACGGAGGCGACATCGTTAGGCGAAACTGTTCCAGATACATCCGTGCCTGTGACCGATAATGGAACAACCAGATTGGAATTAAGTTGCGCCAGTTTTTCCGAACTAAACGGCATAATTTCCGGATCAAGTGTCAGGCTTGCTATGTCATTTGGCAACAACAGCGGCTTATCTAACGGCAAATTGGACAGCGAAAGATAATTATTATAGGCGTCTCGCTGATTAAAGCCCGGGTGCAAGTGCACAAATTTGACGCCCATTCGAATGCCCGGATGCGGAAATCTGACTTCAAGAGCGCCTGGAAAATCAACGTACTGAAAGACGGCACCGGCCGAAGTCGCTGCTTGATTCGGCGCGATCAAGCTTATCAGTCCGAGATATTTTTCCGGCTTCGTCGTGCGATCATAAACAAAGCCAACCGAGTCTCTGACAAAATCGAGAATTATCGTTGCTGATTTATCAGTAGCCATGAAAGTCCCTTTCTTGCCACGATATACCACTGAAATTAGATGACATACTAAATTGTAACGGGTATATAGAAATTACCGCCAATATTCCCTTGGAGTTGAGAAATGGGTGAAGGACAGGGTCAGCAAGTCATTGAGAAAAAGCCTGGCATTGGCGACACAGAGACATATCCAAATTATCGAGTCATTCTACTCAATGATGATCACAATACATTCGAGCACGTCGCTCGCTGCCTCATGAAACACATTCCAGCAATGAGCTCCGATAAGGCTTGGGGTCTAACTAATCAAGTTCACTTTGAAGGTGCGGCCACCGTCTGGTGCGGACCAAGAGAAGTTGCCGAACTATACTACGAATTGCTCAAGCAGGAAGGACTTACGGCAACAATTGAGCCGGACGCCTAATCAGGCATCACCTGTGCGCAACCACTTCTTCATCGGTGTTTCAGTAAACTTATCAATAAGTCGTCCCAAGGTGTGACTAGCAACAAGGCTCAAACCTTTGCTCCACCAAGTGTTCAACATTGGCGCTTTACTCAAGATAATTCTTGGACCCAAAATGTCTGCCACTATGCGCGCTGTTTGAAATTCGTTTTTATCCAATCCTGTGACTTTGTCGATGCCAATCTCGGTTAAGAATGCGCCACCCGCAAGTGCCGGTGACCAACTGGCCAAATTATTGAAGTTTGCGATGAGACCGTTATTTTTCAGCGGAAACACTGGAGTCACTGGAAACATTGGCGGCATCTTGGGATAAGGATAAAGCTTGTAAGCATTCCAGGCGAATTGAGCCGTATCAATGTTGTTGTTCCAATAACGACCGGATTCAGCATGTACTTGCGCTGCAGTCGGAAATTCACCGCGCAAAGTACTAGGCGTCGAAATAGGCTGATCAAATTTATTGAACACAGGTCCAGGATTATCGAATTGCTCAGATACATCAAGTCCTTGCTGACTCGGTGCATCCGGAACTTGAGGAAGAACAATCCTTGGTCGCTCACCTGGATAAAGTGGCTCGTGGCGCGCATCAAGCGGATTGTTTGGCTCGCCGTACTGACCGTATCGTCTGGGCACTGACATTGGCTCATCTTGCGGCCACGGCGATTCGGGTACTTGGCGATACTTGCGTTCACCCTCACCTGCAGTAGTATTCGGTCCGTCACCCATTTGAGCCAGGCTCCATAGCATTATTGCTAATTAGAATATGGCGAGCTGTGCGCTTGGTCAATTCGTAGAACTACGATAATCACTCACTAAAAGCCGCCCTTCCAGGTGCTTCCAGCGTTTTGGTAGGCACCAGCAACACGGCTTATAGCCGGCTTCTACTGCCTCTTTGCGAAAGTAGAAGGTGCGCTTTCGACGCCAATACATGACCTCAGCAAAAGGGCACGATGGTATATGAAACTTACTGGAATAGGCATTGCCGACGTACTTTACCGGCAATGGCTCCAAATCCTGCCCAAACACCTGTCCACAGCATATAAACGCTGTAAAAAGCCACACTAATAAAGCCCCAAAACGCCTCATACCTTTAATACGGAAAAGGCAGCAAAAAGTTCAATAAACAGATTAAATCTGCCCTCTTATCTTCTAAGAGCTACAACCTGACCGGTTGAGCGTTCTGTCAGGCGATTTTCAATAGAACCAACCCAAACGGAAAGTAATTCCAGGTGTTCAATGCCTCTAAGAGAGAGCTTTTCCTTGTTTTCTTTCAGTTGGCTGTAATACTTAAGCAGCGCAGAAAATAGTCTAAATGCCGCTTCCGGCTCACTATCTCCATAGCAATGAAGTCCCAACTCTGGCACACCAACAACGACTTTGCCCTGGATCTTGTCGGATCGCCACATTTTTGCAGAGAGAAGCCCCTTACCAAAAGGCAACTCGACTTCTTTAATGAGAGTAAGTCCTGGTTTTGTCATCAGACTTTCAACTATTCCCCTGCCAAACCAGAGAAGTATACATCGGAAAACAGTATTGTCTATGTCGTCCTACGTATAAATCCTCAATTAGAACCTAGTCATAATCGGGATTTGACGTAATTCACCACATTCTCTGTCATCTGATTGAAGTCTTCGTCTATAGCAAACCACTTAATTGCTTCATTGGAGCGAAACCAAATAAGTTGCTTGCGCGCAAGCTGGCAATTATGTCGCAGTGCTTTTTCCAATGCTTCTTCTTTGGTCATTTCGCCTTTCAAATACAGCATGATTTCACTGTAATTGACGGTACTTGTTAGCGCGCGCGCATCTCCCCATTTTGTACGCAAAGCCTCTACTTCTTCCACCATGCCAAGTTTTACTTGCTCGGCAAATCTATCAGTAATTCGCTGATAGAGATTTGCTCGATCATTTGCATTTAGAGCAATCCAGATAGTGTCGTAAGGAGGATCAACGCGGCTTGCCGCCTCTGAAAACGGCTTTCCGAGTACCTTAAACACCTCAAGCGCACGCACCACGCGAAATCTGTCATTAACATTCAATTTCTCCGCTGTCTGCGGATCAACTTCCTTCAGTTTTTCCCAAAGCGCATCATTGCCTTTGCTTTCAGCAAGCTCGTGCAATTCCTGTCTTAATTCTGACTGCGGGGAGACGTCCGGCATCTCCAATCCTTCCAAAAGTGCTCTGGCATAAAAACCAGTGCCACCACAAACAACAGGCAAGTGACCACGTCGAATGACACCATCCATGACGCCTGCCGCTTCTTGTCTAAATTGAGAGACTGTATATTTGCCGTCCGGATTAACAAGATCAATCATATGATGTCTTGCCTTGGCGCACTCTTCGGCCGTAGGCTTAGCAGTACCAATATCCATTTGCTTGTAGACCGTACGTGAATCACAAGCAATAACTTCAATGGGCATTGCTTCAGCCAATTTCAATGCTAAAGCCGTCTTCCCCGACCCCGTTGGTCCGACGAGCGCGACTACTTTTTCTTTCCTCGGCTGCAACTCTCTCACGAAATACTTGCCTTCAGGATTTCAGAAACAAAAGGCCAGATCCAAAACAATTGCGTAAAGAAAAATAGGCTTGGCACAGCAAAAACCAAGCAGTACATCTCCATGCCGCGCAACTTGTACGTCTCTTGTATGGCAATCCATTCAAGAGCAATTACCCACAGCAGAATTGACATAGAAAGAAGCGGATAGAAAGGACCGACAACCAATCTATAACAGCCAAGTGGCGCCAAAAGTATTCCCGGCAAAAATGCCCAGCCAGTAGTTATCAAACAGACGGCAATACGTGACATATGCGCGCCAAATAATGTGACAGTCAAAGCGGCCAACGCCGCCAAGAAAAACCAACGAGCAAAACCGACTAATAGTGAAATGAAAAGCGAGAAAAACATCCAGCCTGGATCAACAATAGATGGCACTGTCAGTCCATCAATTAGCGACGCAAGAGTGACAACAGCAACAGCGCCCCAAAAATACTGCTTATCAAATTCAGGATGCTCAAGAATTTCGCGAAAAGCCTTACGGGGATGAGTAAAAATTCCCCAGACTGTATCTGTCATCAAATCTAGTTGGTTCATTTCTGTCTACCAAACTATTGCATGAGCCAGAGCGGTTGCTTTTGATACGAGAAGCGCATCGACTCAGGCATAAGTTGGTCAACTAACGATGTTACACCCACATTGCTGGATGCTGATTCCATCAGCACCGACAATATCGTCGGCATGCGTTTGTCTATTACTTTCAAATCACCTGAATGACCAAACTTCTGACGGCTCAAATCCTGCAAACTTGCCACAGCTTCTTCATAACCGCCTAGCTGATCAACAAGACCGGCTGCCAATGCTTGTCTGCCGCTGATGATTCGGCCGTCGGCAACTTTTTTTACTGCCGCAACATCCATATGGCGTCCCTCACTTACAGCAGTGACGAATTGATCATATGTATCGGCAATAATCCCTTGCAATAATTCACGCTCTTCAGCCGTCATTGGTCGACTAAATGAGCCAATATCCTTGAACTTGCCTGACTTAACAACATTGGACTCGATGCCCAATTTGTGTTCAGCACCTTCTAAGTTGTACAGATTCATGATCACGCCAATTGAACCTGTAATAGTCCCCGGCAAAGCAACAATTTTGTCTGCCGCACAGGCAACGTAATAACCCCCGGATGCGGCTACATCTATCATCGATACAACAATTGGCTTACCAGCTTTGCGAAATGCAACTACCGACTGTTGAATTTCCTGGCTTGTTGCCACAGTACCACCAGGCGAATTTATTCTGAGCAAAACGCCTTTGACGTGGTTATCCTTCTTCGCCCGTCTCAACTGACGATTCAACCACCCAGCTGTACCAACTTTCGCAAATGCCGACTCATCGCCACCACTGGCAATCATGCCCTTCAACTCTAAGACAAGCAAATGATCAATAACCGGACGAAACGGCGAAGAATCAAACTCCGCATCAGCATTTCTAGATGCAGTCACATATGAACTTATAAGCCCGACAGGAATTGCCAGCACACAAAGTCCTATAAGAGTCCAAATAATAAGTCGTTTGCTTGGACGAAAAGTCGTCATGGTAATTGGTTACATTACCTTTTCTTTTTGAGCATCGACTGGCGGAGTGGCAACCTCTACTGCTTTTTGCTCTTCGTCCAATTGCTTGTCCAGCTTGGCGACAGCTTCTGCTCCTGATAAATCTATGAGACTTTGTCTGTGGTGTTTAACGTTATTCGCAACCCCATCGACATCGCGTTGTGCTTTGCGCAGTGTGTATTCCATCTCAATTTGCTTTGCGGCATCTTGAGTGGCACGCGCTTCGCTGATCATTGCTTGCAAATCAGACAAATCGGTAAGCGAACGCGACAGGGTAATCATGTCCCTTTTGTAGTTACGGTAGTTGTCGACCATTCTATCGGCAACACCACGCACCATCTGGTAAAGCATGATTTGCTGTTCTTGAGAAATCTGTGCTTTCTTGGCGTTTTTGGATTCCATGCCATTGATGAGATTCATCATCATCGAAGCACCAACACTTGTACCGGCATATGTTGCAGCACCCGGCATAACCATGGTCGCGGCGTTCATACCACCATATACAAGTGTAGAAAGCATTTTCATCATTACAGTTGCGGCATGTCCTGGGTCGGATGTCGGCATCAACTTTTGAATAACGAATTGAATATCAGGCGATCTGCTAAGCGCTGATTCCCAGAGATCAGCCAATTGTGTCTTTTCGGCTGTCTCAACAAGATCTGTTTTCTCAGCAGTTTCATCAGCAGAATCCATCAATGGAATCGGCACTAAGTTAACGTCTTTGGCATCTTTCATCAGACCACGACGTCCAAACCAACCCTTTTTCTTTCCACCTTCGGCAGAATTAGTTGCAGTCAAATCATCGAGACTTGCGTTTTTAGTCTGCGAGTCTTGTCCTTTTGGAACGAAGTCTTGCTTAGTAACAGTCGACTTCAAATAATTACCATCACTGCCGGTTGACTCAACAGGTGCAGCGCCGTCTAAAGACATTGGCGAAAGATCAGCAGGTTTTGAATCTTGTACACCCTGACTTTGTGTTTCAGGCTCGCCATCTTCCGACAACTTTTCATTTGGTTGATTGATGAAGTTGCCAAGCACGTTTTGCCGGCGACCCAATCCGAGGGACCAGCAAGGAGATGTTTGACTGAGTGTCAGGGCTAGAAGAAGCCAGGCTGTAATTCGAACCTTAAACACCTAATGACCTCTTTTACAGATTCTGAGTCAATATACCATGCGGTTGACACTTGCCAAGTTACGTTTTTCAAAATCTCTTTTGAGTCGGATAGTTTATCGCAACTAATATAAGAAAAGCGATAACAACTATGTGCGACAGCTCGCCGGCAATGACTGGCGGAGAAAGCATTCCGCCGGCCGCGTATTCAGCCATTACCCATAGCCTGACGCAGACTGCCAGTGCTAGAGGCCAAACAAACATACGAATAATACTTGACATGCCCGCATCTTGATGATGATCAGGTGGAGGAGCGTAACGTGAAGATTCGTATTCTTCTTCGTCTTCTTGAGAACCTAATAATGATGATCTCAGCCCGGTTGGCCCTGATACTCCCAACTTGGTTGGATGTGGCAATTGACCAACACCTGCTGTTGGGAAACGACTGGCTGATTCAAGCGGTGAAGATACTGGTGTAGAAATTGAAGGCGTCGGACTTGGCGCGCTTGTCGGCGGATTTGATGTAGTTGCCGCAGGTATCGGTGATGATGCTGGTGGCACACTTACTGGAGAACTTATTGGCGGATTCACTGCTGCGACAGGTGTTGCAACAGGTGGTGCGACTGGTGGCGGTGCTGCTGGTGTCGGCGCTGGCATTGGAGCCGGTGCCGGTGTTGCAGCTTGAGGAGGTGCGACTACTGCCGGTGGTGTCGGAGTTGGCGGCGGCGTCTCTTCTTTAGGCTCATGCGAATGCGTATGCATCGGGACTTTTGCAGCAAGCAATGGCGAGCGCAAAACATTTGGATCTTCAACTGTCTCAAAGTCATCGATGAAGTCATCATATTCATCATATGTAGAATCCAAAAGCGGTGAATGCAAATGACCCGGTCTTGTATGACTTGGCTCCGCCGCAAAGCGATGTTGTGGTTGCTCAACTTCACTACCGCCTAACAATGGAGATCTCAGTCCTTTATGTTTGGAGGCAAACTCATCTTGCTCGGATTCATATTCATAAGAAGGTTCTGAACCACCCAAAATTGGTGATCTTAATGACCGACCTTTCTTACCGGTTGTGTGGATTGGTGGCTCCTCTTCTTCCTCGTACTCGTCAGGCTTCAGCAAAGGCGAGTGCAATTTCTTAATTGGTTTTGGAGGCGTTGGTCTTTTAGCCTCTTCAATTGCCGAAATAGCCTCCGGCGTTGCTGCCGGCTGTGTCGGCACAATCTCAGGAGCTGCCTGAACCGGCGGCGGGGCGGCTATTTCCGGCTCTTTTACCGGCATTTGGGTGGCTACGGGAGCTGGATCAGGCTGAAGGCGCTGCCCACATTCAGCACAAAAACGGGCTGCGTCATCGTTAACCACACTACATATTGGGCAATTAATCACTTTCACTTCTCCGGCTACTGCCAAGTCATCCTACTATCTAGTTTAAACTTGTATTTTTCTTAACGATAGAGGTCTTTTTCAGAAAACGGTAATTTGCTTGCCAATAGGTCACATGTTAAACTGGCGAGTCGCTGGAAAGAGCAGCTCTTGAAAATCACAACAATGAAACTGAAGTCCTTATCTGCACTAGCAAGCGCCCTGGCGGTTTTAGCGACCTGCGCACCCGGTTACGCCGAAAATGCCCCTGCCAATTCCGGCAATGGGCTTAACTTCAAGTTCTTTACAGAAGAGCCACCCGAATCTCAAGAATCGACTCAGGCAGCTCCGGCAGCCCCCAGCAATCCAGCTAAGACAGAAACTACCGCTGCCACACCAGCCAAAGAAGAAACTGCTCATTCATCAATTGATGATGAGGCACCTGCCGACGGCACACAAATAGCCAGCCGTAAACTGACAGGTTATATTCGCGTGGTTCCGGTTGGAACAAAAATTCCAATCATCATGGATAGCGCTGTTGATAGTGATACCAGTCAGGAAGGCGATGAATTTACAGCTAGATCATCTGAAGATCTATCCATTGATGGATCAACAGTATTGCCTGCCGGTTCAATCATCAAAGGACGTATCGCTAAAATAAGTCCGCCAAAGACAATGGGCAGATCGGGTGCGGTAAGCTTGAAATTCGACACAGTTACAACTCCAGACGATCGTCAAATTCCAATTGTGGCCAATCTAGTGGCACATGGTGGCGTTGTGCACGCACGTCGTGGATTGAAAGATATAGCAATTGATGGCGCCACCATAACACTTCCGACAGCAGCTGGTTTAGGAATTGGTCTTCTTGCCGGTGGAACAGGACAAGGGCGAGTAAGTCCGGGTGTCGGTGCTGGTATCGGTGCCGGCGTCGGTGTTGCAGTTGGTGCGGCAATTCTTCTAATTAAAAAGGGCAAGCGCGTTGATGTGCGTCCAGGCGACGAGTTAAAAATTGAACTCGGCGAAGACCTGCGCATGCCGGTGATGTAATTTTCCCTTCACGTTTTTGTTTTTCTTGGATGTAATTCTGCCTTCGTAGGGGCGCATTGCATGCGCCCGCGCAAAAGCCTAGGGTTAATACTAGGATTCACTCCAGGCAAAGCCTGTCGATGCCGCACATCCTTGACATTACACTTAGCGTACTAGCAACACAGGTGAATCATGTCGAAATACGATCACGCCGGTACAGCGGCCATGTTGTCTTTGATTCCTGGTCTTGGACATATATATGAAGGACAAAATAGAAAGGGAGTTCTATTTCTTGCCGTCGGTGCAATAAATTTTTTGCTCTTTCTGGTCATTGTACTGAATGATCAAATGATCCTCAACATGACCCAAATTGGCGCACTGTATCACATAGAACCAAACGACCAACTCATCAAAGTGTTGAAACAAGTTACATTCGGCAGCACCGTATCCATCATGTTTGCCGGAATGTTTCTAAGTTTTCTTGCGTACACCATCCAAGATGCATACGATCAAGCTTCCTTCACCAAACGCAGACGCATTTACCCCGAACATATCTGGGAAATGCCTGAAGCAACTTCAAGCTCATACATCATTCATTTTGCGCTTATCGCAAGTTGCTTCATTCTGGCAATGTTTTTTCTTGTTCCGCCGAAACCAAAGCAACAAGTAACAGACATAATGTTTATTGAAAATTTCAAAAGGGAAAAACCCGTCAAAACGATTACCCACATTCAATCAACAAATGCGTCAAAACCATCAGGCAACCATAATCCCAACAAGGAGATAGCAAAAGCCAGCTCTTCGGCTAACGCACCATCAAAACCGGAAAAGAAAGTGATGCCGATTGCAAAGCCAAATTTGCCGGCATTACAATCGCATCCGAATTTGTTGCGCAGTCCAGCACAATCGGCATCATCTGCAAGTAATTCCGCAGCTCGCGCACCGCAACCACTCTCAAGAACAGCCATGTCCGTTTCTGCACCATTACCGGCACAACCGTTAATAACACAACAAGCATCGGCTCCGCTGCCAACGCTTTCACAACATTTAACGGCTGCCCCACCAACTCCGCTTGCACGCACTGGACAAAACGGACAATTTACTGCGACACCAGAAGCACGACAAATTAGTTTGGCGCCCGGAAACACAGGTATGTCTCCAAACTTTGCCAGATCAAATGCCGGCAATGCAAATTCGCACGCGCCACAATCCACATCACCGATTGCATCCGGAAGTAATTCCTCCGGTCAAGGAAATTTGCCTATGCCGAAGTCCAGCACAAATTTCGGATCAAGTGGAGGCGGAGCAACTACCGCTCCTCAGCCGATGAGGGCTAATACAGCCGGACCAACAAATGGAAATGGATTAATTCCCATCGCACCAAGTCTTCCTCGCCCCGGCGTAACACCAGGTGTAGGACC
>JAKFVJ010000503.1 GCA_021732245.1 Candidatus Obscuribacterales bacterium
ACGGTAAGCGACTGGATATAAACGATCTGCGCGAACGTGCTTGTGTCAGCGTTGAAGGCACCAACCTTTTATCACTGGCTGAAACAGCCGAGCAATTTGGTTTTATGACCAGAGGCATTCGAGGCACTTATGAGGGGTTGTTGACTGCCAAACTACCTTTGATTTGCTTCTGGAAACAAAATCACTTTGTCGTGCTGTACGAAATCAACAAGCATGAGGCGCGCATCGGTGATCCAGCTGAAGGACTTTTGACAATCAGTCGCGAAGAATTCACCCGCGATTTTTCAAAGAGCGCACTGGAACTAGTACCCACTGTTGAGCTCAAGCGCGCACCGGGTCAAAAAAACCCGCTAACTGTTCTTTGGCCACTGGCCAAGCCCTATGGAAAACAAATTCGTGATGTCCTTTTAGCCGGTGCTGTATATCAAGCCTTGATGATCGTTACGCCGTTTTTCTCGCAGACAATTATCGACCGTGTCATTGTCCACGAAGACATTTCCATGCTCAACATGCTACTTATTGGCATGCTCTTGGTCACTTGCTTTCAATCGGCTTTGACCTTTGCCCGTGGCGTACTGCTGTCAACGCTTTCAACCAAAATCGATCATGCACTGTTTGTGCAGTTTTTCAAACACCTACTCAGTTTGCCTTTGAAATTCTTTGAACAGCGCACAACCGGTGATGTACTGGCTCGCTTCAATGAAAACGCTCGCATCACCGCTTTCTTGTCGGGCAGCACAATTACTGTCCTACTTGATAGTTCAATGGCCCTTATTTATCTGGGCATCCTCTTTTATTACAACTGGGCCTTTGGGCTTACTACACTAGCTTATGTTGCAATCCTAGCCTTTCTCACTTTCGCCTACACACCACTCTTACGCGGGTACAGCAACGAACTCTTTAAAAAGACGGTAGCCAATGATTCCTGCGTAATAGAAACCGTGCATGGCGTAGAGAAAATCAAATCCGCCGCCGCTGAAAATCGCACGCGCTGGAAATGGGAAATTATATTCGTAGACAAACTCAGCGTCTCATTTCGGCAACAACTGGCCTACAATGGCTATAGTGTCTTCACGCAGCTGGTGCATATTGCTGGCCGAATGCTTCTGATGTGGCTCGGCGCTCACCTCGTCATAGCAAAAACCTTCACCGTTGGTCAATATATGGCTGTGATGATGATGTCGGCGTTTGTTATTGATCCAATAATGCGCGTCATTTCAATGTGGCAACAATTGCAGGGCGTCAACATCTCACTGGAACGAATTGGGGATGTCTTCAGGAGTCAACCCGAACAGGTGGGTACCAAAACCCGCATGCCGGATGTCCAGGGCTTCATGGAATTCAAAAACGTTACTTTCCGCTATAACGAGCAAGCAAGTAAAAATGTTTTGCTCAATGTCTCCTTCTCTGTAAAACCAGATCAGATGATAGCCATTGTCGGGCGCTCCGGCTGCGGCAAAACAACAATCGCTCGTTTGATACAAGGACTCTATCTGCCGTCATCAGGTGCTGTCTTGATTGATGGGGTGGAGACAACCCAAATGGAGCTATCCGATCTGCGCAAAAGAACTGGTGTTGTGGCTCAACAGGAATATTTCTTTACCGGTACTGTTCGCGAGAACATAGCCTTTTACGTACCCGATGCTCCCCTGGAAAAGATTATTGCCGCATCAAAAATGGCCGGTATTCACGACAAGATTCAAACAATGGGCAGTGGTTACGACACCCAATTGAGCGAAGGAGGTCAAAACTTATCCGGTGGTGAAAGACAACGATTGGCAATAGCGCGAGCACTTCTACATGAACCACGCATTTTGATTCTGGACGAAGCTACAAGCGCGCTGGATAGCGAATCGGAAAAACATATTCAAGCCTGCCTGGAGACAATTCGCAAGGATCGCACCATGATTGTCATCGCTCACCGCCTCTCCACCATCAAAAGTGCTGATCTCATCCTGGTTGTCGATCAAGGTCAAATAGTGGAAGGTGGCAAACACGACGAACTGTTGCAAAAGAAAGGCTTGTATTTTCAGTTGTGCAGTCAGCAATCAATATAAAGAAACGAGATAAAGAAACAGAACGATGCAGCATCAAGAGTATTCCCAGCTTGAAAAATCCAGTCAAATATCGGAACAGATGCAATTTGCTGTCTTCGAGCGTCATGGACAGGCAGCGCAATTAGCGCTTTACGCCCTTGGTGTACTAATGATTGTCGGATTTATCTGGTCAGCACTTATTGAAAGCGATATCTGCGCCGAGGCAACTGGCAAACTTGAGCCATTAAATCGCGTGCAACTTATCCAACCTGCCACTGATGGAACGATAGCCGAGTACAGAGTAGGCGATGGACAACATGTTTCGGCAGGAGAAATTCTCGTTGTGCTGAATACTGTAAGAGCCGAAGCTGAATTGAACAAAAAAGAGCAGGAATTATTCATTCTTGAACGTCAACTGAAAGACCATGAAAATGCAAAGGACGCTCTTTCGCGCATTATCGCCAAACCTGAATCAATCGGCAACGAGAGCCTTGCAGTGCCTGAGTCCTATCGCATTGCCGGGCAGTTGTTTACTGCGAAGAAATCCCTTGATGCAGCCGCATACGATATATCCGGAGCAGATACAGGGCATACCACAACGATGTCGCCACAAATGGCTTTTTTACGCGCGCAAAGGCAAGCCCTAAAGGCGGCGAAGGCTGAAAGAATTAATTCAGTAAAGCACAGAACAGCAGCAAGAGAAGCCGAAAGGAAAAAGCTTGAGGCTAGAGCTGCTTCATTGGAAGTAGATTTGCAAAAGGCACGTATCGAACTTTCTCAATCGGAAGCCGCACTAGTTGATGCGAAAAAAGAAATGGATATATACGAAAGAGGGCGACGACTGGGAGTAGCTTCTGAGGTTAAATTCCTGGATGTGAAGAACTACATGAACCAGAGGGAGTATGCCGTTGCTCAACTAAAACTGCAAATTAGCGATCTGGAGCAAGCGGTTCAATCCGCGCGCGTGGATCTTGAATCCAAAAGATTGTCTTACAATGCCGAGCGGCTGGATATGGAGGCACAAATAAGGGGAGAGGATGCTCAAATTTCCAGCGTGCCCCTGTCGATGAACGAAACAGTACGAGCACTAGAGCACAAGCAGGCGGAATTTGAGGTTGCTTCTTACAATGCCCGTGCTCGCTATGCCATGGAATTGAAGGAAATAAGTTCTTTGGAGAAAAAGATCATTGCATGCCAAGCTGCCGTTAACGTGCTTAAGGTGCAACTCTCCGAAAGGTTCATTCGCTCACCAATTGATGGAATCGTCTCCGACCTGACGCATCTTCAGCCTGGACAGATTGTTACCAGGGGACAAAACCTCATGACAATCGTCCCTTCATTGGACGAGCTAGTATTAAGAGGTGAAGTAAACAACAAAGATGTTGGTTTCATCGAAGTAGGGCAAGACGCGCGTTTAAAGATAGACGCTTTTCCTTGTGAAGAATTCGGTATCATTCCCGGCAAGGTACTGAGGGTCGGTAGTTATCCCGAACACAAGATAGAAGCAGGCAAAAAGGTCTCCGTCTATAAAGTAAAAATTCGGCCAAATCAATCTTTTCTGCAGGTGGGGAACAAAAGATATGACCTCAAGCCTGGGCTTATGGTGCATGCAGATATCATCTTACGTAAACGTTGCTGGCTAGCCCTATTGTTTGAACCATTGCTGAAAATCAGCAATAACTGATCAAGGTGGGTTAGAATACTCCAAGTTGTTACCTGATACCATCGGTTACCAGCTTAACTTGAAGCATTTCAACCTCACCTTACTAACAGCGATAATTTTCAGCTCATGCATATCAATTGCAGCTGCCGAAGATATTCCTGCCGAGATTAAGAATCTTCCGGAAGTGAGTTCAGCGCCGTTAACCGGCCGCATCCAATTAAACGTGGAGAACATCAAGCAGAAGGAGCCACTTTCACCGAATCTCTAGCCCATTTTAATTGATGCCCGGCGAACTGAACCCCTCTCTCTGGAAAAGGTATTGTCCGTCGCTGTAGACCGCAACCTCAACTATTTGCAAAATCGCTGGCTGGGACGCTCAGCATTTCTATCCTTTGTCGGCAGCGCCGCTGCAATGCAACCATACGGTTATGGTTACTCTCTGCAAAATGTCTATCTGACCCAATACGGCACAGCGGCGGCACCGTGGACCGTCAGGCAGCCAACTGACTATTTGCGTTACAACGTCTATGGTCCAACCATATCCACAGGTGGAACGACACTCTTGAACATGGTCACCAATTACTTCAAGTACAGGGTGGCTTCCTACACTGTAAAAACAAGCCTGCAAGACACGATGTTTGAGGCTTGCAACAATTACTTCACCTTATGCCGCGATCTTTCGCTACTGCATGTGAACGACATCGTTGTTGAAAATTCAAAAGAAATAGTCAATCTCAACCAGGGACTTTTTGATTGCGGCATGGGTACAAAATTGCAGCTGTTGCAATCTCTTACTCAGCTTGCCTCAGACCGCGAACAACTGGTATCACAGCAGGCACAAACTCGGGTATCGGCAATTAAACTTGCCGTCACGTTGAACATGCCCCTTTCAGACTATATCGTGCCTGTCTCAAAACCACTACAAGAAGCAACGCTAGTCGATCCACAAGTCCCGGTAGAAAGGTTAGTCTTTGCTGCCCTGCAACAGCGCCCTGAAATTGCCAGAGCCCGCAATCAAGTACGTACGGATCTAGCACAAGCAGGGCAGGCATTAACACCAATAATACCTACTGCCAGCTATAGCTCTAACAATGGAGCATTTTTTCCATCCAATGGTCAAGGCAATACCAGGGGAATACAAAGCACGCTGCAACTCACCTGGCAGCTCAACAATTTAGCTATTCCAATTTTGCCCAATTTTGCATCTGGTCTCGCTCAGGCACGATCCGATCAATACGCCTTACGCAATGTCGAGCTGCAGGTGCGATCTGATGTAAGACAGTCATACGACAACTGCTTGGCTTACAAAACAAACATTGGCATTGCAAAAATAGCTGCAGCTCAAGCACAAGAACAACTCCAATTGGCGGAAGAAAGGCTTAAATCCGGCATTGGCATTAATATTGACGTTATTCAAGCTCAGTCAGCTTTGACAGTCGCTCTAAGAAATTACGTCAACGCCATCTACAGCTACAACATAGAGCAAACCAAGTTACGCAGAGCCATTGGCGGTTTTACAATAAGCGCTGTAAGACACAAGCTTCGTTATGATTGATTTTGTTTCTCTAGCCGGACGGAGCAGAAACCAATCTGGCAGCGCACCTAAATCCACTTACTCGTAGATAAGAGAATTCATGAGTTGTTGCCACGCCTTCAAAAGCATCTGGTACTGAGCATTCTTGTTTATTGGATTAACGCTTATCGTTGCCGGCGGACAAAGCGCAAGAAGCCGTATGTCTATTCCCCCATCCTTTGTTGGCGGTAAAGGTGGCGACGATAGGTATGGCTGGATTCGTTTCACCGCCTCCACACAATCAGGTTGCCCATACCCGAATGCGTTGGCTGAATATGATTTAAATTTTGTTCTGTCGCAGGTTTCTGTCATTATCTTCAGCACATCGTAGTTTTTCAACGACGGATTTACACCCCATATAAGAGCTGCCACGCCTGCACAAACAGGGCTGGCAAGTGACGTGCCACTCAGTGTTGCCACGGCTCCTGTTCGTCCACTACAAGTTATGCCTTGTCCTGGAGCTGTAAACCACACAGATGGTCCGCAATTGGAAAATGTTGCCCTAGTGTTTGTATTCGTCATTGCCGAAACAACACATAGATGTGGACACATTGGGCTGGTATCTAATTTATTGTCATTGCCGGCAGCGTTGAATACAATTGCGCCCATGCCATAGAGGTCGTCGATATATGGTTGAATCATAGGACCAACGGCTCCAAGCATGTTAGCAATTGTGTTAGGCGGCGCTGCATTCATACTAATATTGACGATCTTGATGGGTGTACCCTGACTGATCACATCTTCAATCGTATTCAATCCATTCATCAATTTCCAAAGATCGCTTTTGCCTTTCGAATTGGCAACCCTTATCGGATAGATATTTGCGTTTGGCGCAACGCCGGCTGTACCTACACCATTGTTGGGATTCGCTGCTGCCGTCGTGGCAACCCAAGTACCGTGGTTATTGACGTCGACTTGTCCACCACCGTAGATAGCTGCTCCATAGACATCTGACGATGCATCATAACCCGGTTGGCATCTACCTCCAGACAGCTCCTTAATTGATGATTGACAGCCAGTATCAACGACAGCGATCGTAATAGGAGCGAGTTGGATCTTATTAAAATGCAGCAATATCCAAGCTTCTTTAGCTCTAACGGAATTGAGATACCACTGCCCGGACAGATTGGGATCACCTGTGCCGCTCGTAGCATTAGGTATCATATTGAGATTGCGAACGACTTGTTTGAAATTCTCGTCCTCGGAAAGCGTCTTCTCTACTTCGGTTAGCTTTCCTTTGGGAACTTGGAGTTTGTAAATCGTCCTGTTCTTATTCTCGATCTTTCCAACGACCCTGCCGCCAGTTTCTTTAATGGCTTTGTCTATTTCCTCTTGCTCCGCACCCTTAGTAGGCATCAGCAACAAAGTATCATCTTCGTAACTACCTACAGGATAGCTATAAACAGGCTTCTTTTTTGGAGTTACAGGTGAAGGCTTTGTCCGGTTGGCCGGCGGCGCCGATTGAGCCACGCCGGCTGACCATACAAACCATCCAGAAATAAACAGAACCAAGGCTACGCGCCAGGTGCCAGTCAGCGTATGGGTTCTCATAATGTCTCCTATGCGGTCACTAAAATTCGCTAGGGGTTATAGAGTCATGCCCCAAAAGCGTCATTTTTAACGGGTTTGAGCATAGGAAAGGGTCCCAGAATTAAAGATTAAAATGGCAAGGCAAAGAAGATCTATGCTCGCTGTGATACCACAAGCATAGATCTCACATACCATTGCATAGTCAACCTGCTAGAGGCTATTAGTCATCTTCAAGGCATTCTTTGTAAGTTACGTGCTTAACGCATTTCGTCTTAGCTGGAAGTACAACGTCCTTATAAGAAATCTGTTTCACTTTTTCAGTGTCAGGGACTTCGAGATAGCTAATCTTCCTAACTCTCTTTGGCTCGCGGGCTATTGCAACATCCTCGTACGTTACGTGCTTGACTCGCTTGATCGTAGGCTCACGAGCAATCTCCTCGAAAGAAACCTGCTTGATTCGCTTCATTTTCGGAACTTCGATAAGCTCAACGTTTTTGATCTTTTCCGTTCTCAAAGGCAGTGCAACCTGGTCGTACACTACACGCTTCACGGTTGCATATTCTTGGGGTAGTGTACGTTCAGTAAATGTAATTCGCTTCTCTGTCTCGGTTTTCGGGACTTCTATTATATTTACCTGTTTAACCCTCTCAATTTCAGGTGCCATTTTTTCCTCGGACCAAGTAACCTCTTTAACCCTCTTCGCCTTCGCAGGACGAAGTTCCTCTTGTACCACCACGCCCTTCTCCAGGATTACCGGGGTCACAACGGCAGGCGCTTCTATTCTTTCCACTATAGGCGTTTCGATGACTGAGGTGGTGGAAGTGGTCGTTTTGGCGTGCTCACAGTCATCAGCCATTGCTGGCAAAGGGTTGTAGCCCACGCAAAGGCTCAATGCGGTAATCGACATCAATATACTAAATCGCATAAGCAATTTCCTCCTCCCAAATGTTGACTCTCCCGCAGTGATCATTTGGCATGTGTTTTCAAACTAAGATAGTTCACGAAAAGCCTGATGCGTCTGAAAGATAAAGGTTCCGTTAGCGGAGGTACGGCATGCAACGAAACTTTACCCTGTTGTTTAATGAGCTTTGACGGTTCTTTCCGTAAGTATCATTTGCTGGTGATTAGTATCCAGGTACACTTTGAAATGCTCCAAGAAAGAAATCCCCAGAAGTCCCTCTTGCCCTTGTCCGGGCATGTCATAGACTACAGCCTGAACATTTCGCGCACGTGCACCGCCTATAGACATATCGGACAGCTCGACTAGCGGTGCCGTCGCCGATCCCGTTACTGAAACAATATGCACCATCCTAGTGTGGCTTATATTCGCGCCGGCACTACGTACGATATAGGACGGAATAACACACAAATTCGCGCCCGTATCGACTTTCATCCAGGCGTGATATTTTCCGTCAATGACAGTATCGACAAGAAAGTCATTACCTCTACGGTACAACTGCACTAGGTGTATCGGTTTGCCTGTCTTCTTAGTGACACGTTCCAACAAAGGGGAAACGGATTCTGTGAGTCCGGGATTTAACTCAGCGGCTTTTTTAAGGTACGGAATAGCAGCTACATCGTCGGCTGTTGCGTACAGATAACCAAGTTCGTAAATAAGAACAGCGCTATTCGGATTAGCCGATAGCCCATCCTTCAAAACCTGCATAGCTTCATTTCGTTTGCCACTTTCCCTGTAAAGGGTCGCCAAATTTCCCCAGGAAAGATCTCCTTGTTTTTGAATCTGAGTAGCTTCCTTGTAGAGAGCCTCAGCTCGATCCATTTTTCTGACTGTTCGAAAATAGCTCGCAGCCTGAAGATGCAACTCCATGTCTTTGGGATACAGCTTCAACTGGCGTTCAAATACTGGTTCTGCATCTTTGAACTCACCGAAATTTTCAATGATACCAATGTATGTTTTATTTACATCAAGATTATTAGGATCCAACTCGGCTGCGGCTTTCGCCTCATCCAAAGCTGCATTCGGCTTTCGCATCGTCAATAGCTTAGCTAATTTAATACGAATATCGGATCGCTTTGGGCTTATGTTGGCGGCACGTTGATAGAGAGCAATGGCTTCGTCCCACTGCGTTTCAGTCTGCATGTCATTTGCCTCTTTCATGAACTGTTCGGCAGTTTTATTGTCGGGAAAAAACTCATAATAATGGCGGACAAAATACCACGCCATTACGCACAGTCCGGCAATTACTAAAGCAACGCACAGATTTCTGACAAGCACTTTCTTTGCCTGAGGTGACCAGCCACAACCACATTTAAGAGGTGCACTAGGAAGTACAAGAATTTCATTGCCGCAAGAGGGACACTTTTCCATCGGTGCATTTTCAGAAGGCTTCGAATGAAATGCATCCTCACCCGATGAACTACCGAGAAATCTGCTTCTCAACTTGTGTTCATCCGGTTGATTTTGGCTGTTAGGATCTTTATCCATTGGGTCCCCTATGGCACCAGAGAGGCCAAATTATGTGCATTGAGATATTCAACAAACAAAGCATGCATGTCATGCCCTTGATATTCGTTTATAACCATAAATGGTGCAATCCGGTGCCAGACTCTTGCTCCGTGTGATTCAACCAGAGCATCGCCATTTTCATCGAAAAGCTTTTGAGATGCTTCTACTCGCCTGACTCCTGGTCCGACCATATAGTTGTTATCAATCTGCTCAAGTTGCACAGTTTTTGAAATCCTGCCGCCAACGACGGTAAAGCGTGTGCAGGTGTTTCGAATCACCATCTTCTGAAGAGAATACTCCAATACATCTCGCTTAAAATTCGCATCGACAATAGTGGAGCCGTTGGCTTCAATAACCTCAGTCAGCCCACCATCGTATGTCCACTGATTACCATCTGTATCCATTTGATAGCCAATAATAACTTTCTTGTAGCCTCGGAGTGTCTTGAAAGTGTTATCTTCTCTTCCAGCGACCAAAACAGGTTTTCCGTCAACGCTTACATTTTTCAACTCGCGAGACCAAAATAGCGCATTATCTTCACTCACCCAAGTGCCACTAAGCTCTTTCGGAACCTTCTTCCAAGAATTATCCGGAGTGAGGGACTGAAGCTTTTTAACATCTATTGGATTGCCTGCGCGATAAGCATCTGGGACAGCGTCCAACTTTTCTCTATGCTCAATGCGTGCTTTCAAAAAAATAGGAGCCTGAGGCGTTAAAGGCGATTTCTCTGGAGTATTTTCTGTCGACTTCAAGTCTCTAATGGAAGGTGACAATTCCTCTTCCGGATTACCAATTTCTTTTCCAGTACCCCTAAAAATTGGGACATCCAAAAAAGGCGCACTAAATGGCTGCGGATCGACATTAGGTTGGCGCTTAATTTCAATCTCTTTTCCAGTGCCTTTAAAGACATCCTGACAGATTCCCTGTGGCGCAAAACAGATTGCCGCAAGTAGTACTGCCACAAATCGACACTTTGCCATTGCCCTTACCACCGAATTATTAAATTAGGCACGCTTTCCTAGGGGTATATACACCGCTAAACAAAAAAGGTGTCGAAGCATTGCAATTTATTACCGCGGGTAACGGTGTTTAGCGGGCTCGGTGCATCAAAATATCGACAGTAACGCCTTGCGGTCCATTGGCAAACACAAAGGTCAGTATGCCCGACAAAGTGTCGGCACTAGGGTCGTAATTCAAAACGCCATGTGCAGTAAATCTTCCGCCACTATCAATTTCAGTCGTATCAAGGGAATTACCAGTTAGTACACCGCTATAACTGATGCTATACCCTTCTCCTGAAGCTCCCCATGTAACTTGATTGCCAGCTTGCGTCAAAGTTGTAGGCACGTCTTGCGATCCATAGTCGTTTTTTGCAGTGATTATCCAATTGCCAGACAGATCGATTTTATTATTAGACGGAGCTGCTGGAGTGCGCATGGTCATATATTGCACATCGTCAGCTGTCTTAGCGGCAGTCGCAATTGGCATGTTGATGAACGTGCCACAAATTCTCCGAGGGCCTTCGACACTTTCAATTTCAAGTTTTCCAGTCAAATCCTTTGGACTTTGCGCCACTTGCTGACGCGGCGACTCAGCAAGCATCGGACATTTCACCTTGCTTACATAGACTGCACTATTAGTAAATTTGCCGTCGCATTTGCCTTTAATAACCATTGGCTTACCGCAATTAGCTTTAGTCGGCAATATCGCCTTATCAGGCGCCACACACATAGCAGGTGGTTTACGGAGACAGGGCACAGAACAAGTTGCAACAGGCTCCGACAAACTGTCTGCAGATTGTACTCGTTTGGTTACGATTACATCGACCGCGCCACAAATATCAGGAATAGACAGACAAAATGGCTCGTAGTCTGACTTTGGCTTACAACTGAGTTTCCTTTCCGGGCCTTTCTTTGGCACAACTTCAATAACGTAGCCTTCCAAAGTATCCGTATTGCTCGCAATTTCTTCCTTAGTATTGCCTAAAGGCTCAGCGACGACAGTACCCGATAAAGTATCCGAATCTGACATATCGTCCGGTAAATTCACAACAAGATTGCCGTATGGAGTTTCAAACTTTGTGACCTTCAAGCCTTCTTCTTTGAGGCTATCGACCTTTACCGGAGTCGTTTGAGCTTGCAGCATTATAGGTGGCAGAATGGCAATGGCTGCTAGCAAGCATGCAAGAGCAAGACAACGTTTCATGACTAACCTCCCCTTCGAGAACAATTTTGTTCCCTTCCGAGATATTCACCTAATCACTGAGCGCTAGTCTGTATGTAAATAAAAATGGCGGAGACGGCATGATTTTCAAATTAGTCCCTGCGAAAAACCTAGAAAGATCCAAATTCTCAGCGTTAGAGAAAGGTTAAGACCAAACCATGGGAGAAACCGTATTGTCCACAGTACAGCCTTGACCTAGCATTCAAACATTTGTTTCAACAGGGGAATAGAAGTGGATAGAGACAGGATAGAAGAAAACATTCAGCCAGATGACACCCAAGCCAGGGCGTCAAAGGCTATGAGCACCTACGTCACGGATTCAGAGGTTTTTACTCGCAACGCCAATGTACATTCAGTAATGGGTGGTCAACCAAACGAATTAGCTTGTGAAACTGGGAAGGATGATGAGCTTCGCTCAAATGAACGACCAATATCAGGCAAAGACGATGACCTTCGTTCTAATTCAAAAAAGTCCTCCGACAGAAACAATGATACCACTTCAAATAGTGACACTTCGTCAGGAAAGGACGGAGACTTAAACTCAAATACAGTGACGAGTCCAGGCAAGGATGACTAATACATCTAAAGCAAGACGCCCTGGACACGAGCAACAACGAGTCAATGTAGATTTTCCAGTGTGGATTATTAACGCACTTGATTTACAAGCACAACATCCCGGTGTGACCCGACAATCAGTAATCAAAGCCTAGATCACCCAGCGGCTTGATCAACTAGAAGCTCATTCGTCTGCTGACTAACATAAAAAATGATCTCGGCAGCCAGGAAATGCAAATTTAACGTGTGTCATATTGACACTATTGTATCAACATGACACAATAGATACACTAAGAAATACTGTGAATATCAACAACCTTAGAGCGATTAATAAGTTCCAGGTGAAGCATCCCGATTGCCGCACCGCTTTAGATCGCTGGGTTAAGCTAACCCAAATCGCGCAATGGAAACGCTTATTGGATGTTCAAGCCACCTTTCCATCTGCCGAAGACGTGAAGGGCTGGATTGTTTTCAACATCAAAGGTAATAGTTATCGCCTAATTTCAACAATTCGGTATCCAGAACGCGAAGTTGATATTCACGAAATCATGACGCATGAGCAATACGACAGGTGGAAACCATGAGTACAACCTTACAAGCACCAAAGGAATATTTAAAACTCATAAAACAATTTCCTCTTTTACCCATTAGCAGCGAGTCAAAACTCGATGCAGCGATTGAAGTGATGAAAGAACTAACACGCCCAGATAGAAAGCTAACCAATTCAGAAAGCGGTTATCTGAAAATTTTGACCGGCTTGATCAGAGAATATGAGTCAAAACATTATGCTCAAGCAACCAGTTCACCGCAAGAGATTGTCGAGGTATTGATGGAAGAAGCAGGACTAAATCAGACAGCGTTAGCAGCAGAGTTGGGCATTGAACGATCAAATCTTTCTGCCTTTCTGTCCCACAATCGACAGCTAAGCAAAACCAATGCTCTAAAAATCGCAGAGCGATTCAAAATTGACATTACTGCATTGCTATAGCATTTATTTGAATCTAAAAATGGTGGAGGCGGCGAGAATCGCACTCGCGTCCAAAGACATCTGGAATTAAGCCACTACAAGTTTAGTTCGATATTCCGCCAGAACCGCTGGCGAAGGCTCGAACGGCCTCCCGGGATTGCGATTATGGCTTACTTCAGACTATCAATCGCTAATTTTGTCCGATAGCAATCACCGTGGTTAGCCTGATAGCAGCGGGTGATCAAGCCCCTACCAAGCTTCGCTACTTATCTAGTTCGTAGATTAAGCGGCGCGCAAAGCGCGCGGTGCGAAAGCAACAACGTTGTTGTTGGCATTTGTTTTGTTTTGCTGGGTTTTTGACGAGGTTCCTAGCAACCCCGACCTGCAACTTAAGACCTAATATCCCTGTCGAATCTAAACGCCCCCATGTTTGCATTGAATGACGCAACATGGTCGTCGTATGTAAATACGAGGAAAGGTCATTCAATTATCAGTGTGCAAAAGGGGGAAGCCCCGGATTAATCATTATAACAGGAGCAGGTCGGCGTCAGTCTAGCGCCGAAGCTACCGCCCTCCAAGTGCTTGCGGGTTGGGGCAAGGGCGGTCCATTTAGCTCCATCCGGGGCTTCTTAGTGTTGTAGACCATAAGGTTTTGGAAATGTTCCCAGCTTCACGGGCGCATGCAATGCGCCCCTACATTCCGTGTGTAGGGGTTGGGGAATGTTTCCAGCTTCACGGGCGCATGCAATGCGCCCCTACATTTCGTCTTGTTGGGGTTGGGGGATGTTTCCAGCTTCGCGGGCGCATGCAATGCGCCCCTACAGTAGGACAGCAGGGGTTCCCTGGCGTTCAGCTTCTAATCGACACTGGGATTCTTTCCAGGGTGATTCCTGCCCACTTTTCGTCCAGTTGCTTGTCGACAATT
>JAKFVJ010000210.1 GCA_021732245.1 Candidatus Obscuribacterales bacterium
CCTAGTGTCTGTAATCCGGAACCTGCCTTAATTAGAAACGAGTCGGCATGTCCGTGATAGCAACCATCAAATTTGATGATCATATCGCGCTTAGTAAATGCGCGGGCGAGTCTAATTGCCGACATCGTAGCTTCCGTGCCGGATGATACCAGTCTGACCATTTCCATGCTTGGCACAGAACCAACTATAAGTTCGGCCAATTCAACTTCATGAAGTGACGGGGCGCCATAGCTTGTGCCGCGCTCGAGAGCATCTTCCAATGCTTCTAAGACCCGTGGATGACGATGACCAAGAATCATCGGACCCCATGACCCTACATAGTCTATGTAGCGGTTTTGATCAATGTCCCACATGTACGGGCCGTCTGCACGATCGATAAATATTGGTGTTGCGTCCACTGCCTTGCAGGAGCGCACCGGTGAATTGACGCCACCGGGTAAGACTTTGCTTGCACGTTCGAAAGCTTGTTGAGACCGGGTTGCCGGTGCTGATGTTTGTGTCATTTTCTACGTAGCCGAAGTTTGCGCACCGGTACCGAGCAAGCGCTCAAGTACGGGCTCTACCATTTTGGCTGCTTTTTCGCCGGCTTGGAAGTGACGCAATTTTTGGTCACGGTCAAAAATGTAAAATGCCGGCACGAATTTGTTTTCGAATGAATCGGTAATTGTGTGCCAGTTGTCGACTACACATGGCCAGGTCAATTCGTACTCAGCCATGTTCTCCTTGACTGCCTCGATGTTCGTGTCGCTCTCTTGGCGAGGCATGTGGATGGCAACAACTTTCAAGCCATGAGATTTGTATTTCTCAATCCACTTTGCGATATCGGGAAGAGATTCTTTGCAAATGCCGCAGCTTATTGCCCAGAAGTGAATTATCGTCGGGCTGCCTTTTAAGTCTTCTGTTTTAACCGGATCTGAGTTAAACCAGTCAGTCCCACCTTCAAGCGATGGCATTTGACTATCCATACGAAGCGGCATGTGTTTCTCCTTGGCTTGGCAAGGGCGCATGCAATGCGCCCCTACATAGTTTACTCTTGGCGCCCCTACATAAATTACCTTGCGCCTATCAATTTTACGCCAAAAACAAAACCAGATCCGCAATATGCAGATCTGGTTCGTTACTGATTTGTTATTTCAACAAATTTAGACTTGAAGTGGTTTTTGACCAGGCTTCCAGTCAGCGCCGCAAAGTCCGCCGGTTTTAATGGCTTCCAATACGCGCAATGTTTCATCAACAGAGCGGCCAATGTTCAATGCATGAACAACTTGATATTGGAGAACACCGTCTTGGTCGATGATGTAGAGACCGCGCAAAGCGATACCCTTTTCTTCAATCAAGACGCCGAAGTCACGGCTGACATCTTTGGTGATATCAGAAGCGAGAGGGAACTTGAGCGAACCCAAGCCGTTCTTGTCTTCTGGTGTGTTGATCCAAGCGCGGTGGCTGTAGACGCTATCGGTTGATACACCGATTATCTCAGCACCAGCTTTCTTGAACTCATCATAACGATCGTTGAATGCCTTGATTTCTGTTGGGCATACGAAGGTGAAATCGAGTGGGTAAAACAACAGAATAACGAACTTGCCTTTGTAATCGGACAAGCGAACATTCTCTTTAAGACCCTTCATGTCCTTCGTTGAAGGCATGTCGAAATCTGGAGCTTTTTTTCCAACTTGCAACATTTAGGTATTAACCCCGTGGGTAAGGTAAGAAACTGATTTGAATGATAGCGGGCTAAACTGCCAAGACCGCCGTTATTTATGGAAATTGCATTATTGAAAGCGGGCGCATGCAATGCGCCCCTACGGATGAAACGTCGGGCAGGGTTTTACAACTTGGACTTTCTGAGTTGTTCTTGTAGGGGCGCATTGCATGCGCCCGTATTACCGCTTCTTGCCGGGTTTCGGGGCTTGTTGACTAGTGCGTTCCCACTCGTCAAGCTCGCTGCGTAGTCCATTTTCAACCGCATATCTTTGTATAAGCGGAGCGTTTACATTCCAGCCTATCGAAAGCAAATGCCAAAGGTGCTCGCGAGGGGTTGCTCCCTGCTTGCTGCGACCGAGTTCTGCTTCGTTTACTGCATCAGCCATATGATGAATTATAAAGAACCGGAAGTAAAAAAGGGCGCATGCAATGCGCCCCTACCAGTTCAAATACTTTATAAATCACTAATTTCTTGGGTTTTTCATTACAAATTTGGACTAGTAGGTTGTTGAGAGAGGTTGTTATTTGATAGGATCTTCAATCCTTATGTTGTCCTTGAGGCACCTGTGCCGGGACGCGTAATTGTCTGAATTTTGTCGGAGACGGTCATGTACGCCATCGTAGAAGCTTGTGGTAGACAGTATCAGCTTGAAGCTGGTCGTTTTATAGATGTAGAAATGCTGGCTTTGGAGCCAGGCGACAACTACACCTTTGATAAGGTGTTGATGATTGTCGACAGCAAGGGCAGCCACGTTGGCGAGCCGTATGTTAGCGGCGCCAAGGTAAAGGGACGTGTGATTTCCCATGGTCGCGATAAGAAGATTATCGTGTACCACATGCGCCCAAAGAAAGGCACACGCAAGAAGCAAGGTCACAGACAAGGTCACACCCGTGTGATCATCGATTCAATCGAACTGAACGATAAAGTGCTTGCTGAATCCAAAGACACCGGCAAGAAGGCTCCAGTCAAGAAAGCCGAAGCTAAAGAAGCTAAAGCTCCTAAGAAAGAAGCCAAAAAAGAATCGGGCAAAGCTCCAGCTAAGGCTGAAAAGCCGGCAGCTAAAAAAGCAGCTAAGCCAAAAGCAGAGTAAATTGTAGGGGCGCATTGCATGCGCCCGTAACTAGAAAGAGGGTTTTAGGCAATGGCACATAAGAAGGGCGGCGGCTCTACACGTAACGGCCGCGACAGCCAACCAAAAAGACTAGGCGTAAAGATGTTTGCCGGCGAAGCAGCAAACTGCGGTAGCATCTTGGTCAGACAGCGTGGCACCAGAATCCACCCAGGTGTCAACGTTCGCATTGGCAGCGACGACACCCTTTATTCCGTTATCGACGGTGTGGTCAAATTCGAGATGTCCCGCGGCCGCAAGCTGGTAAGTGTTTACCCAGCATAACTGTGGGTGCATTTGATACTTGTAGGGGCGCATTGCATGCGCCCTTTTCTTTACCTGTGTTCTTGTGCATTTATACTTGTTCCTGAAGGTAATTGAAATGGCTGGCAAAAAGAATATAGATTCAGTGCTCAAGTTACTGGAGGCAAAGAACATCTCTGCCCCGGTTGCCGATTTAGCTATAACAGGCGTTTCCTATGACTCAAGAGCAGTAGCAGCCGGACATGCCTTTTGCTGTATTCCAGGTGAACATGTCGACGGCAATGAATTTGTCGGCCAAGCTATTAAAAACGGTGCTTCTTGCATCTTCTCGGAAAGAGAACAAGAAGGAATTTCCGTTCCCTATTTTGTAGTCAAAGATGTTCGTCTGGCGTTAGCACTTTTAGCTGATCATTTTTATGACTATCCGAGTTTGAAGCTGCGTCCTCTAGGTGTTACTGGTACAAACGGCAAGACTACAATCACTCACATCGTTGAGCATATCCTTGGTCGTGCCGGACACAAGATTGGTTTGATCGGCACTCTAGGTGCTCGTTGGCCAGGTCAAGACGAGTACCAGAACACCAAGTTCACTACTCCTCAATCATCTGATTTGCACCGTATCCTTGCCTCGATGGTGGATGCCGGTTGCAGTCATGTCGCCATGGAAGTATCAAGCCATGCTCTTGTACAAAAGCGCGTCGGTGGCTGTCATTTTGCTTCTGCCTGTTTGACTAACATCACGCAAGATCATTTGGACTTTCACCAGACAATGGATCATTACTGGCGTTCCAAGCGCATTTTGTTTGAGTCAATGAACCAAACAAGTCATGACGGTAAGTCCGCTGTCGTAAACATTGATGATGCCTTAGCTCCGGAGTTTCTGAAGGTAATTGGTCCGAGCGTGAGAAAGCTTACCTATGGCTGGAAAGATAATGCCGACATTTACGTGAAGTCGGCGCAATTTGATTTTTCCGGTACTAAGTTAGTCCTTCAAACTCCTATTGGCGAACTGAAGGCAACTATTCGTCTAACAGGACACTTCAATGTCTACAATGTAATGGCCGCAGCTGCCACTGCAATTGCCGAAGGTGTTAGCCTCGAAGTTATCGCGCAAGCGCTAGCTGATTTCGGCGGGGTAAGTGGGCGTTTTGAAGTCGTCACAGGCGAATCCGTTGATGAGCCTTTGTGTGTTGTTGATTATGCGCATACTCCTGATGGACTGGATAATGTGCTGAAAGCCGCTCGGGCAATGGTTCCTAAAGAAGGACAGTTGATAGTTGTTTTCGGTTGCGGTGGTGATAGAGATCCTTCCAAGCGTCCGCAGATGGGTGAGATCGCAGAGAAATCAGCTGACGTTGTGGTTGTTACCTCAGACAATCCCAGAAGCGAAGATCCACAAAAAATCATCGCCAATATCCTGGCTGGTATAAAGCGCATGGGTTCTATAAAAGTAGAACCGGACCGCTCAAGAGCTATTAGATTGGCTATTGGACGAGCCGGCAGCCACGATGTTGTCGTCATTGCCGGCAAGGGGCATGAGAATTATCAAATCCTGGCAGACAAGACTATTCCATTTGATGACCGCACAGAAGTACGCCTGGCGCTCGAAGAACGTGGGATAAACCGCCCTGAAGTCTCCGCAAAATAACTTCTTGGAAACCTATTTAATGTGGTAGAATTTGGGCTTGTTTGGAAAAAGGTTTTCCAACTGTTCGAGGTTCGATGCGCAAGCTTGCTCTAGTTGGTCTTGGCGCTTCAGGTCTCTTTGCCCTTCGGGAATTGGCAGGAGCCAATGTTGAAGTACACGTTTTTGACGTTGGACCTGAATACAGCAAACGTTATGCCTGCCCAATTGACCAGGGCAAGTTGGAAGTCTGCCCGCCTAAAGCTTGCAGCTATTGCGCTCCTGGACAGTCTGCCGGTAGTTGGAACGACTTCAAAGTAATTCTTTCAGCATCGCCGACTATTGGCGGTCGCCTTTACGATTTAGTTGGTGCGGCCGAATTACAAAAGCGCTTGGACAAAGTCAAAGCAACAATTCTGGCGCACGCCCCTGTAGAAATTCCTGTTGTTACACCAAATGCCGATGATCTTGAATGGATAAAGCGTAAATCAGCTTTAGCAGGGATGACCTACCATTATCAGGAATTGCTACATTGCGGTTCGGACAACGCACCGGCTATCAATACAAGCATTCTCAAGGAAATTACGGATAAAGGTCCAAATATTGTCTTCCACTGGGATACCAAAGTGCTGTCGGTGCGTCGCTTAGATGGCAAATTCCAGTTGACATTTGATCGTTATAGGCGTCCTGAAAACGAACAACAAGACACCTTTGACTACTGCGTGTTGGCACCCGGTCGCGGTGGAGCCCACTGGTTAACGCAACAAGAGTTCTACAAGGATCTCGATATTCATCCAGGACAAGTAGATATTGGTGTGCGCGTTGAAACAAGTAGCTTCTTCACAGAAGAAGTGGATAAGCGTTTTTACGAGCCTAAACTCTATTACAGAACGAAGCGCACAAATGATGTTGTGCGCAACTTCTGCTCAAATCCTAAGGGCTTTGTCACACCGGAAAACCATCGTGACTACGTGCTTGTAAATGGTCACTCCAAAATGTACGAGAAGTCGGAGAACAACAACTTCGCAGTGCTCGTCTCTAAGACATTTACGCGTCCTTTCAAAGATCCGCAGCTTTATTCGCAGACTTTAGCAAAAGTGGTAAACATGCTTGCCGGGGGTGGACCGCTTATTCAGCGCCTTGGCGATCTCAAGTCCGGTAGACGTACAAAGTCACTCAAAAACAATTTGATAAAACCGACTCTAGAAGCAGAATGCGGTGATTTGGCTCTTGCTTATCCGCACCGTATTCTAGAAGGCATTATTGAATATTTGGAAGCTCTGGACAAAATTTGTCCAGGCGTTGCCGACAACTGCACGCTACTCTATGGACCTGAGTGTAAGAGTTATCCTGATTCGATTACAGTATCCAAAAATATGGAAACCAACATTCCTAATTTGTTTGTTGTTGGTGATTCAAGTTCCTGGACACGTGGTGTTGGACAAGCTACAACATCAGGAATTCTTGTCGGTGAAGGCATTTTGGAAAAACTCAAAGGCGGCAAGTCGTCTCCGGCTCCCGCTATAGCGCCAGAGTTGCCTGCGCCTAAATCAATCCCAGTAACAATTATCAATCCATAAAATACGTCATTCTAATTCGTAGGGGCGCATTGCATGTGCCCTTTGAGTGGAATCTGCCATCGAATTAGGTTGTGATAGTTGTCTGAGGACTCCATTTATCGATTATGGACTGCAGCTCTTCCATGGTGACAGGCTTGCTCAAGTAATCATCCATGCCGGCTTCGAGGCATTTTTCTCTGTCGCCTAGCATGGCTTGTGCGGTCAGTCCAACAACCGGTGTATGTTTTCCGCTTAGCGCTTCTTCCGTGCGGATATGCTGCGTTGCCTCAAAACCGTCCATTTCCGGCATTTGGCAGTCCATCAATATCAATAGATAGTCTGATTGTTTAAGAGCTTCCAGCACCTGTTTTCCAGTTGACACAATTTCTGTCTTGTAGCCGAGTTGTTCAAGCTGGAGAATCGCTACTTGCTGATTTAGCGGATTGTCTTCCGCTATCAAAATTGTTTCGGAGTTCGTGGATCTAGTCCTAACCACAGGCACTTCATCAACCTTTCCGTCACCATTTGTGTTCTCTGTGACTCTGGCGATAATTTCGTATAGGCGTGATTGTTTTAGAGGTTTGGTCAAGTATGCTGCAAATCCTTGTGATATTGCCTCTTCGCCTTGTCCTCTTTCATCAAACGCAGTGCAAAGAATGAGCTTGGTTGAATTCAATTCCGGATCATCTGCTATTGCCTTACCTAATTGAAATCCATCCATGCCGGGCATTCGCAAATCAACAATGGCAACATCAAAGGCTATACTGTGAGCGGCTGCTTTTTTCATAAGTTCAAGCGCTTGTTCAGCATCACCTGCAGTGGAGCAAATCATTGCTTGAGACGAAACGTAAGTGCTGACAATACTCCGAGTAAGTTCGTCGTCGTCAACAACGAGAACTCGTAAGCCTTTCAGCAAATTTAGATAGCAGATTTCTTCAACGGGCTTGACCGATCTCTGCAATGGCACTTTGAATGAAAATATTGAACCTTTTCCTGAAGTGCTTTCTACAGTCAATTCCCCAGACATCAAGTCAGACAAGCGTTTACAGATGGACAGCCCTAAGCCGGTGCCGCCATACTTACGTGTCAATGAGCCATCGACTTGTGTGAATGGATTGAATAGATTGTCTTGGTGCTCAGAGCGAATGCCTATTCCCGTGTCTTCAACTTCAAAGAGAACATTGACCGGATGATTTTGGTCAAGAGGTTTCACTCTGAGTGTAACAGTGCCCTTTTCTGTGAACTTTATGGCATTGCTCAAGAGGTTCAGCAAAATTTGTCTTAGCCGTATTGAATCACCAATCAGGTAGCGAGGCATCTCTGGGTCAACAAACGTAGTGAATTGCAGCCCCTTGGATTGAGCCTCATCAGCCAAAATATCCGATGTGCCTTCGACCAGCGCTAATAGATCAAAATTGGTGTTTTCCAATACCAACTTGCCTGCTTCAATTTTGGAAATGTCCAAAATGTCGTTGATGATAGTGAGCAATGTGTGAGACGAATCTCGAATTATGCAGGCGAATTCGCGCTGCTCGGAATCCAGGTGTCCTGCAAGCAACAACTCTGCCATGCCGATAATGCCATTCATTGGCGTGCGAATTTCATGACTCATGTTAGCCAGAAACTGGCTCTTCAAATTATTGGCTTGTTCTAATTCCCGGCTTCGTTGCTCCAAAAGAACTCTCTCTAATTCTTTGTGCTGCAATTCTCTCTTGTGCGCTTCTATCGTCGCGGCATTTTCGCGCATCTCGGCTTCACGTAAGCGATTGGCTTGTAGCTTTATCTCTTCGCCTTTTTTGTAAAGGTCAACAAAGACAGATACTTTCGTACGGAGTATTTCAGGAACAAAAGGTTTTATTAGGTAATCGACTGCGCCCAGTGCGTAAGCCTGGGCTGCGTGGACGTCCTCTGTGAAATGAGCGCTTAAGAAGATAATTGGCGTGTAATGGCATTGCCTACGCTGTCTAATTAGCCTGGCTGTTTCAAAACCATCCATGCCGGGCATTTGTACATCCAACAAGATTACCGCCACGTCGTTTTCCAGCAGGCATTTAAGAGCTTCCTTGCCGGAATTAGCCTTCAAAATATTCTGGTTAAGGTCGGCAAGAATAACTTCAAGAGCCAATAGGTTTTCCGGCTGGTCATCGACCAGTAGGATATTTGCTTTGCCAACCGCGGAATCCATCATGTTTATACCCGATGAATAAATGGATGCTAGCCTGGGTCTCCTAGGTACTTTGGATGGGGTTTTGTTCCCATTTTAATCAAGTTATTCGCTTGAAAATTCGTTCTTTTTCGTCTATATATTCATAATAAATCGAGTGGGGATCGTGCTTAATTGTTTCCCTGTTGCCCAGCGCCATAATGCCAAGCACAGCCAGGCTTTCATGCAACAGGTTAAAGACTCGCTTCTGTAGAGCTTCATTAAAGTAAATCATGACGTTTCGACAAATGATCAAATTGAACTCATTAAACGATTGATCGGTTGCCAGGTTATGTTGGGCAAAAATGAGATTTCTTTTGAGTGCTTGATTGAAAATAATGCTGTCAAAGGCTGCCGTGTAATAGGTGGAAAATTCCTCTATGCCTCCTGCTTTTAAGTAGTTGTCCGTGTATTCCTTCATGCGGGCAATGGGAAAAATGCCATCCCTGGCGACTTTTAGCACTCCCTGGTTCATATCAGTTGCGTAAATTGAACAACGGTCATAAAGCCCTTCTTCTTGCAGAAGAATTGCCAGAGAATAGGCTTCTTCGCCTGTAGAGCAGCCGGCAATCCAGATTTTGACAGTGGGATAGGTCCTCAAAAACGGCACGACTTGGGTTCTAAGAGCCCAATAAAAGGTTGGATCGCGAAACATGGCTGTGACGCTCACGCTTATTGCCAAAAGAAATCTTTCCAGCCATTCCTCATCGTGCAGAACATGATTCTGTAGTTCGGACACTGTCGTTACAGAGTGCTTTTCCATGAGAGTGTGGATACGCCTTTTCAAGGAATCAGTCGTGTACTGGCGAAAGTCGTAACCGTAACGCTTGTATACGGTCTCCAGAAGGGCCGTAATTTCAATGTCTTCTAACTCGTTATCCACATCGACCATGTGGACTAGTCTTTATACAGCCAGACTCTTAATAAGGAAAGAAGCTGATCTGTATCCACTGGCTTGGCAATATAATCCGATGCGCCTGCTTCCAGGCATTTCTCTCTGTCTCCCTTCATGGCTTTGGCTGTTAGGGCGATGATAGGTAGTGACTCGCGTCCTTCAAGTTGACGAATTGCAGTAGTTGTTTCGTAGCCATCCATACCAGGCATCATGATGTCCATGAGGACAGCATCAATATCATGTCTGCCTCTAACTAGGTCTATGGCGTCTTGACCATTTTCTGCATGCAGGACTTTCATTTGGTAGCGCTCAAGAATACTCGTTAAGGCAAAGATGTTGCGGATGTCGTCATCCACGACAAGTATTACTCGCTCGTTTAAGAGCGGATCTGTCTCATGAGCCTCCATCAACATTTGCCGTTTGCTTTCCGGCAGATTTGCTTCCATTCTGTGCAAGAACAGCGCTGTTTCATCGAGCAGTCTTTCCGGAGACTTAACATCTTTAATGATCACGGCTTCAGTCACCATGCGCAACTCGTGTTCTTCTTCTTTGCTTAACTCTTTTCCGGTGTAAACAATAATTGGCAGATCGGCAAACGTGGCATCCTCATGAATCTTTCTGATCAATTCAAAGCCGCTCATATCCGGTAGCAGCAAGTCGAGAACAATACAGTCGATGGTTTCTCTCTTCAAAGACTCTAAAGCTTCTTCTCCTGTAGCGACAGCGGTAATTACAACATCGCCGTTGCCGATAAGCTCTTTAATTGCATTGCGTTGCTCATCGTTATCTTCGACGACAAGCAAACGCTTGGCCGGCCTGTCGATAAAGTCTCTAATGCCTGTAAGAGCTTCTTCCAGACTTTCTTTCGTTACGGGTTTTTCGATGTAGCCAATCGCGCCTGACTTTCTGCCGCGCAGCCATTGTCTTTCTACGGACACCACGTGGACAGGAATATGACGTGTATCGGGATCATGTTTTAGTCTATCTAAAACAGCCCATCCATCGATATCGGGCAGGTGTAAATCCAAAGTTATGGCATGCGGTCTGTATTTACGTGCCAGCGCCAGACCAACTTCGCCGTGAACAGCTACTAGTCCCTTGAATCCTTTCTGGCGTGCAACTTCCAAAAGCAGGCCGGCAAAGTGAATGTCATCTTCGACAATCAGAAGCACTTTGTCTCCTGGTTCAATATTGCCTCGATCATCAGGTACTTCAGTTTCTAATAAGACCGAGCGATTGGATTGTCTATCTCTCATAATACGGGCTTCGCCGCTGATGATTTCATCGACATCTACCGAGTGCTGCTCGATTGGCAATGGAGTTGCATAGCTTTGCGGCAAGTAGAGCGTAAACGAGCTACCTTCACCAGGTGTGCTTGACACATGTATTTCGCCGCCGAGTAACCGTGCCAATTCACGACTAATTGCCAGTCCTAATCCAGTACCGCCATATTTGCGGCTGGTTGTGCCGTCAGCTTGGTGGAAAGCTTCAAATATAATTCGTTGTTTTTCCGGTGCAATGCCTATACCGGTATCAGTTACGGCAAAGGAAATTACCGTATTGGCTTGGTTTAGAATCCTGTTTTCAATATTCCAGCCCTCGGCAGCAATCTTTATTGCTAGATTCACTGAGCCTTCTTCAGTAAACTTCAAGGCATTAGAGAGCAGATTTTTGAGGATCTGTTGCAAGCGCTTGCCATCAGTGTAAATTGTCGCAGGTAGATCTTCTGCAAATGTGACGCCTAGATCGAGGCGTTTTTGTTCGGCAAGCTGACCGAAGTTTCTAACGACATCATCTCGAATCTCACCAAAAGCAACACTGTTTAGATCGAGCATGAGAGTACCGGACTCAATCTTGGACAGGTCGAGAATGTCGTTAATTAGTGCAAGTAAATCCGTACCGGATGTTTGAATAGTTGTCGCAAATTCAACTTGCTTATCGGACAAGTTGCCTTCTCTATTGTCAGCAAGCATCTTGGATAAAATAAGCAAACTATTCAATGGTGTGCGTAGTTCGTGAGACATATTAGCCAGGAATTCTGATTTGTATTTAGATGTAAGAGCCAACTGTTCAGCTTTGTCTTCCAAAGACACACGAGCCTGTTCTATCTCACGGTTCTTGCGTTCAACTTCTTGGTTCTGAATTGCAAGCAGCCTGGCTTTTTCCTCCAGTTCTTCATTAGTCTGTTGCAATTCTTCTTGCTGAGATTGCAGTAATTGTTCTGAGGCCTGCAACGTCTTAGCTTGTTGTTCAAGCCGCTTGTTTGTCTCTGTGAGTTCTTCTTGCTGGCTTTGCAGTTCCTGCGCCAAATTTTGTGATTGTGTAAGTAAATTTTCAGTACGCATGTTTGCTTCAATTGTATTGAGCACGATACCAATACTCTCTGTGAGTTGATCCAAAAATGCCAGGTGCGTTTCGCTGAAAATATGGAATGAAGCAAGCTCAATGACGGCTCTAATTTCGCCTTCAAAAGTGACAGGCAACACAACAATGTTGAGCGGCGCCGATTCACCCAGCCCGGAATTTATTTTGATGTAATTGTCCGGTACTTCGGTAATTAGAATACGCTGTTTTTCCAAAGCACATTGGCCGACTAACCCTTCTTTAAGATTTAATCTATTTGATAGGTGTTTGCGTTTTTTGTAGGCATAGGTACCCAATAAGTTCAGACCCGGTTCGCCCTCACCATTTTCTGCCACATAGAATACGCCATGTTGGCCGGCAACCAGTGGAGCTAATTCCGACAATATCAAGTTGGCAACGGTGACAAGATCTTTTTGACCTTGCAAAAGTCTTGTGAATCGTGCCAGGTTGGTTTTGAGCCAGTCCTGCTCTGTGTTTTTCTGAGTTGTATCTTTGAGATTGCGAATCATCTCGTTGATATTATCTTTCAGAGATGCAACTTCGCCGCGCGCTTCCACCGTAATAGATCGCGTAAGGTCACCCTTAGTCACCGCTGTAGCAACTTCGGCAATTGCGCGCACTTGGTTTGTCAAATTGGCGGCTAGCTCATTTACGTTTCCTGTTAAGTCGCGCCATGTGCCGGCAGCACCAGGCACGCGAGCCTGACCGCCCAACTTACCTTCAACTCCTACCTCACGGGACACGGTAATTACCTGCTCGGAGAATGTCGCCAGTGTGTCGATCATTTCGTTGATTGTGTCAGCAAGGGCAGCAATTTCGCCTTTGACTTCCAAGACGAGTTTTCGCTTCAGGTCGCCGTTAGCAACAGCTGTCACAACTGTAGCGATACCACGCACCTGAGATGTGAGGTTGGCAGCCATGAAGTTCACGTTGTCCGTTAGGTCCTTCCAGACTCCGGACACGCCCTTCACCATAGCTTGACCGCCGAGTTTTCCTTCCGTACCTACTTCACGAGCCACACGGGTAACTTCAGAAGCGAATGAATTCAATTGGTCCACCATTGTATTGATGGTTTCTTTCAGCTCTAAAATTTCGCCTTTTACTTCTACGGTAATTTTTCTCGATAAGTCGCCGTTAGCAACTGCAGTTGTAACTGCGGCGATGTTTCTTACTTGTGACGTGAGGTTGTTCGCCATGTAGTTTACGTTGTCCGTCAAATCTTTCCAGACTCCGGACACGCCCCACACATCAGCCTGACCACCCAGTCGCCCTTCGGTACCCACTTCACGAGCCACACGGGTTACTTCTGAGGCGAATGAATTCAATTGGTCCACCATTGTGTTGATGGTGTTTTTCAGTTCTAAGATTTCACCTTTAACATCCACTGTAATTTTCTTGGACAAGTCGCCGTTGGCAACAGCAGTCGTTACGTCAGCGATGTTGCGCACCTGAGCTGTAAGATTCGATGCCATGTAATTTACTGAATCCGTCAAATCTTTCCACGTTCCGGAAACACCAGTAACTTCGGCTTGACCACCAAGGCTTCCTTCCGTGCCTACTTCACGAGCCACACGGGTAACTTCCGCGGCGAACGAACTCAATTGGTCCACCATTGTGTTGATAGTGTCTTTCAGCTCTAAAATTTCGCCTTTAACATCTACGGTAATCTTCTTGCCAAGGTCGCCGTTGGCAACGGCGGTTGTCACATCCGCGATGTTACGCACTTGAGCTGTAA
>JAKFVJ010000211.1 GCA_021732245.1 Candidatus Obscuribacterales bacterium
TCAGTTCCCGGACTTGCCTCGTTTCGACCTATTTATTCAGTCGACCGTCGCCAGACATTAACTCTGACGGGGTTGCCCCATTCGGACACCCGCGGATCTAAGCCCATAACGGCTCCCCGCGGCATTTCGCAGTTTATTGCGTCCTTCTTCGGCTGCTGGTGCCAAGGTATCCACCATGCGCACTTAGTAGCTTGACCAACGTCATTGCACGACACCCGGCGTGGGCATCGAGCAAGACAATGTCAAAACATTAGTCTTCTTATACAGACATTCAATTTCTCAATATGCAGTTTTCAGAGTACAGACCGAAAATTGTTCGGCTTTCCGGTCAGCCGCGTCTTGGGATTGCCCCGTGACGAACTATCAATAATAACAGATCGTCCTCCCCGTTTGCCACGATGTTTATAAGAGTTTTCTATTTCGGCTTGCCTTCTTATATAGGACTTCGATATTTGGGCTTATATAAGGATGAGGGCGTGGGAAGGACTAGATATAGATCTAGGCGTAGTATGGGCGTTTCGAGTCTTTTGCACATATTCAAAGACAACCAAATTGCACGTCGTGCAACTTGGTCAGCAATACATATATGTATTGTCCTGGCCTGCGTTGGATTTCTTATCCATCAGCCAACCTGCGCTGCTGCCGGAAAAATCAAAGTTGCACTCTTTGAAGACCGCGGCGCCTCCGCTCCAGCCAAAAAGAATTTTGAGACGGTGTTAAGCAATAGCGATGACGTCGAATTCAAAACTATTTACGGCGATGACATTGCCGATGGCAGCCTGCAAGGTTTTGACGCGCTAATCATGCCCGGCGGTAGCGCCGCAAAAGAAGCCACAAGTCTTGGTCCGCAAGCACGTGCCGAAGTGCGTCGCTTCGTGCGTGACGGCGGCATTTACCTGGGAGTATGTGCGGGAGCTTATCTTTCTTCCGAAGCGCACGACAATTATTTGGGCTTATTGCCACTCACAACATTGGATCAAAAACATTGGTACAGAGTTGATGATGGAACACCCGTGAATGTTGAGCTTACTTCTGCCGGCATGGATGTCTTTGGACTGAAAGATCGCAATATCAGAATCGTCTATGAGAACGGCCCAATCTTTGCACCGCCTGACGAAAAAGTAGATGACTCTTTCACTCCTCTAGGATTTTTCCGCAGCGAAGTAGTTGCAGACGGCGGACAGCGCGGAGTCATGCTCGGCGCACCGGCAATGATTCTTTCTCGCTACGGCAAAGGAATTGTTCTAGCCATCAGCCCGCACCCGGAGAAAACACCCGGACTAAAAATCATGATCGTCCGCGCTCTGCGGTGGATGTACGACCACCGCACTTCGTAGCAATACATCGCCAAATTCATAGGGGTGCAACTAATTAAATTCGTAGGGGTGCATTGCCAATTAAATTTCGTAGGGGCGCATTGCATGCGCCCGACAAAGGAGAAAACCAAATGAAATCAAAAGTCCTACTATCCGCCTGCTTGTCCCTGTTATGCAGCATATCGGCAATCAAAGCTTTCGCGCACTACGCGCCTGAAGAAGATTCGGATGACACAACGACAACCAACCGCCGCTGGAGCAATTGGAATTCAGACAACGATCGTCAGTGGCGCCGCAACTGGACTCCATGGGAATACGAGCGCCCAAACTATCCCGCCTACTATCCGTCCGGAACCTATCCAACATATCAATCACTTCAAGTAAATCAACCGGCAACTTGCGGCGCAGGACAGATAAGCGAATGTTCTTATACACCATCCGCCTTACCAAATATTCCCAACTTCCACCAAGTACATAATTTCCTCTATCGCGGCGGTCAGCCAACAGCAGCCAATCTAGACGCACTCTACAAAATGGGCGTGCGCACAATCGTCAACTTGCGTTCCGACCCACCTGCAGTTGAGTCCGAACGTCAGCTTTGCGAACAACACAACATGAAGTATGTGAATATTCCACTTGTTACTAACGAAGCTCCATCAGATCAAGACGTCTGCCAATTCATGAACGTCGCTGATGCTGCACGCGAGAATCCGACCAATGGCGCTGTCTTTGTTCACGACCAATATGGAGCCGACCGAGTAGGTTGCATGGTTGGCATTTATCGCGAATTGGCAGACAAGTTTTCATACAACCAGGCATACAACGAAATGTTGCAGTATGGCTTTCACGACAACTACGCAAGCCTGAAACAAAAGGTCCAGAGTCTTGCTTCCAGCAGTAAGAAATGATCCTCCATATTTTGCTCATTGCAGTTATCCTCACATCCATGTGCTTTCCTCCGGCACATGCAGACTCCTATGAAGCACAACCGGGTCCTGTGACCTTTGCTTCACGACCGGCATCGCAAGACGAAGCTATTGATCAACTCAAACAAATACTGCAAGGTGACTACGCTTACTGGACGGGCAGTGAAGACAAGCCGCTGACGATTCGTCAAATTGGAACGCTACAAAGAAATCCTGCCATTACCGGCGGACAAGCCGTCTTGCTCGGCGTGCTGGCTCTGACAATAGACCACGCTCATGGCTTCATCGATAGACTAAGCTTCGACTCCATTGCCCAACTAGCTCAAGGCGCAACAATTACAGTCAATACCAATCCGGATTTAGCCTCCAATTCAAACTTCGCAGAAACTCCTACTTTCACCTTCCGCAATGTGCTGAAGAACTACAAGAAACTATTCGACAACCTAGCATCCAATACGGGTCCTAATGGTTTCAAGCTCTGGGGCAACAACAGCGGTCCAACTATAAGTGGGCTGCAACAAGGTCCCACAGGAGACTGTTATTGGATTGCTGCCGTAGAAGCAGTAGTGGAAAAGCACCCCGAATATATTGCGCAAGCAATAAAGCAAGTGAGCCCCAATCAGTACGAGCTGAAATTCCGCGGACTAGATGAACCAATAACTGTTACTCTCACCCATGGAGCTATGGCTCAACTAAATTTAGATCCGCATGATGGCTGCTGGCTGACAGTATTAGCACTTGGTGAGGCGCGAATTCGAGATTCATCAAATGACGTTGTGCAATTTTGGAAAGAAACGCCATTAGGTGTTGTTGCTCATAGCGGCAGCCAACGCCAGGTACTTGAATGCCTAACCGGTCAGCGCTATCAAGTCCTTAATCCTGAGAAATTCTCTCGCGGCGTTATTTCGATGATGCTGGCAAAGGCAACTGCCGACTCCATGCCAGTTGGACTCGGCACAGGTGACCATTGCCTTAGCCTCTTAGATTACAAACCTGAGACCCAAACTCTTACCATTCTAAATCCCTGGGGCACTAGCGACACGTATCAAATCGAAGGGACTAGTCTCCAGTATCAAATTAACAACGGCATTTTCCAAATTGCTCTATCTGATGCCTGCCAGGCATTCGATAATCTTGTTATTCCAACAGCTATCGCGCAACAATGAACTAGCAATGACTACAGCAAGAACACTCTCCAAACATTTGACGGTACTCTTTGCGTACTTGTTGTTGCTCGTACTCCAGTTGCCCGGATTAGCTCAAACCGAAAAAATAAAAGTAGCGCTCTTTGTCGGCGGCGGCACGGAGCCCGATGAATTCCTCAAAGAATTTCGCAATAATGTGGACGATTCAATCTATTGGGAAAGAATTGACAGCGACGACATTCGAAACGGAGCGCTAGACAATTTCGACGCCCTTGTAATTCCCGGCGGCAGCGCAAGTGCCGAGTCTCGCAGCATGGGAGGCATAGCCCGCGAAAACATTCGCCGCTTTGTCTCACAAGGAGGCATCTACCTAGGCGTCTGCGCCGGCGGCTACCTTGCCTCATCTGATGAGCCAACCGACTTAGGATTTCTTCCTGTTGAAACAGCCGACGGTGATCACTGGTTTCGCGTAGACCCGGACAACGGTCCACTGGTCGATATCGAACTAACTCCAGCCGGCATGGAGGTTTTTGGCATCAATCAAAGCCATATCAAACTCATTTACGAAAACGGCCCCATCTTCGCGCCACCAACTCAAAAGCCTGACGACACCTTCACCCCATTAGCCTACTTCCGCAGCGAAGTGGTGGCAGATGGCGGACAACGAGGAGTAATGATCAATTCACCAGCAATTATCCTCGCCCGTTACGGAAAAGGCAGCGTCTTATCCATCAGCCCTCATCCAGAAGAAACACCCGACTACAAACAAGCAGAAATCCGCGCAATTCATTGGCTCTACAATCATCGCCCCAACTCATCATCCAAAACTTCGTCACAACCTGTCACCGCTGCACCTTCAAGAACCCCGTCACAACCTGTCACGGCCGCATCACCACGAACCCTGTTACCACCTATCACAGCCGCTTCATCTGGTCCTAGTAGGGGCGCATTGCATGCGCCCGCACAAAATACCCAGGCTACACCACCACAAACAGACCCCAGCGGCCCCGCCTCTCCTCTAAGCGCCCAAGCCCTGAAATTAGCCGAATCAATATTCGATAACGCCTCCGATGTGAAATACGTCCACCACGAAGTACCAGCATCCCAGCAAGTCGAAACCGAATCCGACGGAACACTCGAAGCGCATACCGACTGCTCCGGCTTCATCAGCTACATCGTTCATGCAGTAGCCCCTCGACACTATCAAGAAGTGCGTTCACGTGAGCCCGACTGGAGTTATCCACAAGCAAAAATCTGGGCAACCTTTTTCAATAGTTTAGATAGCGGCACACCCGAAGGCGGCTGGCTACGCATCGACAACTGGAAAGATCTTCGACCGGGCGACATCGCCGCCTGGAAAGAAGTAGGCGGTGAAAATACAGGACACGTAATGATGGTTGCCGCTCGACCAGGACCTGTTGTGGAAAACAACGGCTATCGCTACATCGAACTACCTGTCATCGACAGCTCAACAACTTATCACTTCACACCCGAGTATCTACCACCCAAAGCCGGACAAAAACATCGCAACGGTGTCGGCATGGGAATTATTCGCCTCATGCTTTCCGATGATGATCAAGTCATCGGTTACTGGGCCGGCACATACTGGGGCGAAGGCGACAAACCAATCAAGGGTCCAGCCGATTGCAGAATGATCCGCTTCGCGCGCCTAATGCCATTGACCGCAACCGACTAAGTTGTATTTAATTTTCTAAAATTTGGAGGATAGCGGATTCGAACCGCTGACCTTCTCGGTGCAAACGAGACGCTCTACCAACTGAGCCAATCCCCCAGAAAATATGGGCCATCCTGGACTCGAACCAGGGACCTCACCCTTATCAGGGGTGCGCTCTAGCCACCTGAGCTAATAGCCCGTATCCTTTTTAAGCTCCGGCTTCGGCTTCGCAGCCCGAGGACACATTTAGTGTCCTCTCCTTGCCTTCGCCTGCCATCCGGCATTTCCTACTTCGTTCGGCGGCGACCGCTTCACCAGCGCTCTTGCCTCACTTCGTGTGTTCGCCTTCGGCAACCTGACTTTGTTCGCAGCGATGCTACGCTTCTTGTCAGGGTAGCTGAGAAGATTCTATCACCAAGCTGCCAGCATATCTATCGCATTACAAATTGTGAGATGAGAGAATGCAAAGCCAAGAGTGTTGCCGGACGGGTATTATCGGCGCTAGAGCATTCGTAAATAGAGGACAACGTGACAAAAACCTGGTGGCTCTACGTTCTTTATTTTGCCTTTAGATTTGCTTGGCTTTTGACGCTTCCGATAACTGAAGCGCCCGATGAAGCCAATCATCTTTGGGTAGTCCGCTTCTTATTCGATAATCTGCGACTCCCTATTCACGAAGAAGTATTTGCCGCCGGCACGCCAGCTGTATATGGCTCGTTAGCCCAGTTTGGTTACGCCCCGCATTTACTAATAGCAAAATTCTTTCCAGGCTCGATGTTAGACACGACAGCCAGAATCGGCAGCATATTTATTGGAGTGGGCACACTCTGGGCAGCAATTCAAATTGGCAAAGAATTATTTGCTGACAAACCGCTGTACAGAATTGCTTTGCCGCTATCAATCGTTGTCCATCCGCAATTGGTATTCGTCAACAGCTACATCAATCCGGACAGCACGACGATAACTCTCACAAGTATCATCTTCTATCTTCTGGTTATTGCAATCAAACGAGGACTAACGACCAAGAAGTCATTACTGATCGGACTTCTGCTCGGTTGGGTAGCATTGGCCAAACAAACTGGACTTGTTCTCATCCCGGCAATTTTCGGCGGTATGGTCGCAGCGCTCTGGCTGCATTCGGCATCACTACCAACTTCGCTCGCATGTCTGTCGTTGGCTTTCATAAGCATGACCGGCATCAGTCTCTGGTGGTTTGTGCGCAACTTCTACGAATTCGGCGGCGATATTTTTGGCTCCAAGACCATGTACCAAACTTGGTCGACAATATTGCCTCGCAAAAATGGTGTCATTGTTCATCCATGGCCTTTGGTCACGACTCACGCTTGGTGGCGTTATGTCTGGTTTGATTTCTGGGGTCTATTCGGTTACATGAATCGATACTTGTGGAGACCTATTTACTTTATCTACCTGGGAATTACTACAGCTTCAATATATGGTTGGCTGCCTAAACCGGCACTACCGAAAAAGGATCGTGGAGAGGCGGCTATTTGGATTCTCTTTGCCGTTTGCATTCTTTTGCATTTGGGCTCAATGATATACGTGACTATAACCAATGTCTCCGGTCCGCACGGGCGTTATCTATTCCCGTCGGTGATTCCTGTTTTTGCATTGCTTCTAGCTGGACTCTCACGCCTTAAGTCCCAAGTCGGAAACACTCTTGTTTGGCTATTGATCGGACTAAGTGCCGCTTCGACAATCGGCGCTTGGCTCGTCTTTTATCGACCCTGACATAAATGATACCTAATTGGGGGTAATGACATGTCACGGCTGAATTTCCACAACGCATCAGCCGCTTTGATAGCCTTCACGGTATGCACTTCCGCTGCTTACTCTGCCGAGCAAACGCCGACAGAAAAGTACGAACCAATCATCAAAAATCCTCGCATTCGTTGGGTAGTACCGGAAAAAGAGCGCGAGGGTATTCGCCGTTCAGTCGAAGGACTCGACGAGCATATCGACGCATTACAAGCACCTATTGAAGGACTTTACGATCACATAGATGCCTTGCAATCGCCGCTAAATAATCTGCACGGCTCGATTAAGGGCATGTACGATCACATCAAGGAATTGCATGCTCCCCTAAACAGACTATCTGCTCCTATAGAAAAATTGAGCGAGCCTATTGAAGGGTTAAAAGGACCAATCATTGATCTACAAGACCACATAGATCAACTCCACAAGCCAATTAATGCGTTGCAGGTTCCGCTCAATGGATTAGTCGCACCGCTCAACTCGCTCCAAATTCCTATAAATGGACTTGTAGCACCACTGGATGCATTGCAAACGCAAATCACAACGTTACAAGCGCCAATGCAAGGACTCCAAGGTTCAGTAACAGAACTACGTCAACCTTTCATGGAATTGAAAAAACCCGTTACGGAATTGAAAGAGCCACTAGCGGGACTTAGCAAAGAGACCAAAGGACTGCATTCGGAAATATCCGGGCTGAAGTCCCAAATGAAAGAGTTACCTAAACCCGTATCCAGTCTCGCTAAGGAAATCGATGGACTAAAGCTACAGATACTTGGATTAAACGACCAACTGAAGAATGTCACTTTGGCGATTATTGCCCTCGGAATTTGTATCTCCATAGCCATTATTGCCGGCGCCATATTAATTACTCGCGCCGTATTGAAAAGAAAACCTGAATATCCGCTCTAGAGTGCGCCCACATGGGGGTTTCCCCCAAACCAGTTTCGCTTATCTGCCTATAGAATTTGAGCTATGGCAAATCCACTGAAAGCCTTATTCGGGCTCGTAGCTCACCGTGACAACAATGAACAGCCGCTTTCGTCGACAGCGGAAGATTCTGTTTCCGGCAACTTCCACAAAGAAGCCTACGAGACCTTTAACCTCCAGGTGGAAAAGAGACAAAAATTGCACAAAGTCCACGAGTCAGACCTGCACGCCAAACCCATAGACAATTCCGCCATACTGCAGTTATCACGCGAAGAGCGTCAACAACGCTTCGAGCATGCTGTCAAAGTAAAGCTGGGCGAACCCTGGGACTACCTTGCTCGTCAAATTACCCTTTGTCGCGAAGACTATACGAACAATAAAGGCGAAGAAGAACCAAATTATTATCGAAGCCGTCGCTTCAAGCGCCAGACTGAAGTGCGCATGGATGAATATCCATCAGAGAAATTCTACTTTCAAGCACAGTGCTGCGCGCGCACCCCAGTCAACAAGAAATCACTCAATGAATTTGCTGCTATAGCTGACTACTACGGATTTGGTGTCAAAGAAAAGCCGGTTCCAATCCTCTTCGACATAGAACTTGCGGTAAAAGAAAAAGAAGCACAAGACAATATAAGCCCCTACTATGGTGGTCAAACAGAAAGAGGATTCGGCGGCGGCGACAACTATTTCATGCTTGGCGTTCGCCTAGAAGATGGCACCCAATATCGGTACAAACAAACAGAAAGCGGTCAAAAGACATTCCGCGATCAAGATGGTTTGTGGTTGTGCAAAGACTCAAATGAGCCGATGACGGCAGATGCTTTCTGGGGCACACAACATACGTGGGTCTTATACAAGCAAGCCGAGAACAAAGATGTCTATCTAGAACAGCCGACTACAAAACAATTCGCTATCAAACTTACTGAAAGCGGAGATTCGCTTTTGCAGATATTTGAAGATGGCACAGTCAAGCAAATTACTTCAGACGGCGTTGTCATCAATAAACCTGTCAAATCAGGGTCTTGAAGCGATGCTGGCGTCTTGTTTGATAGCTGCAAGTAAGTCCTGACGTTTTGCAATTCCTTCGGCAAATACATCAAGTATTTTGGCTCCGCCTGATGCATTCATGTGCACAGTATCGACAAAATCGCATTTTTCAAAATCATTGCAATGCGACACATCAATGAAGTAGGCACCATTTCGTTGGCAAAGAGTGTTGAGCGTTAGCCTGTAAGTGCTCCAGAATGCCGGCGGCAAAAGCTGACGATTTTCCGGACGCGTCGGCATGCCCACGACTAAAACTTTGACATTTTCTTTTGACAGCCACGAAAGCAATTCATCAAAGAATGCCAACTGAATTGGGTAATTCGGCGGATTGGGATCTCTATAGCGCTTTACGTACTCATAGGAATTATCAACGTAGATAGGCGGCATGTTTGCCGGAATCATCCACTCACCAGGTTTTACTACCTGCGCAGCATTCGACACAGCAGCCAGCAAAGCATTGCCGGAATGTTTCTTGGGTTCTTCCTTCTTCTGCCCAAGTAAATAAGTATCGAGAATGGAATGAACTTGACGCAAAGGCAACTTATCAAACGTCATCGCTAATTGCGCATTCAATCTGGCTATAGGATCAGGATAAGCCAGCTGAGTCATTTTGCCTGTGTCGACAAACTGACTGTAGTAGTGAAACGGAGCTGTAGCACTAGCCACTGGTAATTCATTATCGATAAAGTCACGCGGTGAGACGCCAATAATTACTAACTTAGGTTTGGAATAACCACCAAACAACGCTTTTGCCACCATGTAATAGTCGGAAGCCACTGCACCGGCAATTGCCGCATTGAATACCTTTAGATTGCCATCACCGACAGTTTTATTGAGCCTATGCTCTAATGAGGTGATTTCTCTGTGCGTCAGAGTGTCAATAACTTGTTGTGATTCATGCGCGTCAGTTGCCAAAACAGCAGTATTTATTTGCGAGCTTCCTAAAACAACAACATCAGCAGGAGTCTTCGCATCGACATATTCTTTGGTCAACCACCAAGCCCAACTACCATAGCCCGGCTGGTGATATTCCTTCTCGCTAAACATTTCCCGGCAAATACGCCCATCAGAGGCGCCTACCGTTTTGCCTACGACCAGATTAACAACCAAAAAGGCTAGAGCCGCCACTACAAAGCAGCTTGTAATGATTTGCCGGCTTAATTTTGCGGGTTCAAATCCCTGCATGGCTGACTGGCCTTACGTTATGGGCAACGGAGCCCGGTTCCAAGATGACATGATACGGTCCAGACGGCTCGCCTGTCCAGACGATCCAATTAAGCCTGGGGTTAAGTCTGGGGTTACGACTAGGGACTGGTCTCCGGCTTCTTGTCTTTCAGTAACTTATCGATATGCTGCTGGAAGGCAGACTCCGAAAAGCCAACGCTGTCTTCCTGGCTCAAGATTTCTCCATCCGGTCCGACGCCTATGTAAATTACCGTCGGCAAAGCCTTTACGTTGAATGCACGTGCCAATTCCTTTTCCTTATCAAAATTGACTCTTACGACTTGCAAACTTTCACCGTACTTCTTCTCGGTTTTGCCGAGTACCAATTGCATTTTCTGGCAAGCAGGACACCAATCGGCTCCGATTTCAATAACTGTCGGCTTGGTCAATTTACCAATCTTCTCGGTAATTGCTTTGAGCTGTGCTTCAGTTGGTTTTCCAACAGACTCTTCCGCCTCAGCAGAAGCAGTCTCTTTTTTACCATCCAGAACATTCTGGATTTCATAGACGTCATCGAATTTGACTAAGACATTTTTCGAAGCGCCTGGCTTAGTTTCTCTCTGCGTACGATACATACCAACGACTTCGCCATCTTCGTTTATTAGCGGGCTGCCGGACATGCCTACTTCAGGAGGCATTACGCAATCGATAAATTGTTGTCTCGGTACATCTTCGCCCTCGACAAAATAATGCGATTGCACTCGTCCAGCGGCCAATACAGGCGGTGCATTCCATTCTTTATGGCCGTAGACATAAACACTTTCACGTTCAACAAGTTCATCACTTGAGCCAAGCTTCAAACCTTTGTGACTGCCGGGCTTAACACCAGGCAACTTTAGCACCACTTCGTCATGACCATCCTGGCGCTTCTCAATTTCCGCAGCTATTGTCTCACCAGTACTCGTGACTATCTGAACATTCTTGACCGCGGCTTCGGACTGAAAGAGATTATTGCTGGTGACAATTTCAGTACCGTCGTTGATGAAAAATCCATCGCAACAAAATTTGGTATCCGTCCCGGCAATTACTTTCACAACCGAGCCACGCACGTCTTCCAGCAGCCGCGTAGCCGCCTGCGTTCTTATATCTTGTTGCTCAAGTTTGAGTGTGGACTCAAGTTCGCTGAAATTGGGAACTAATGGGTTTACAGATGCCATTGAGGGTTTCCTTTCGTGCCTTTACCTGCGGTCAGTCTAGGCGTAAATAGGGACTGGCTCAATGGTGGACTTCCCACAATCAGCCTAATTCTCGCGCTATGAATTAATAGAAGCATGGGATTCCTCCCACAGACAGCAATTTAACGCACTCCTATGATGGAGCCATGTCCGAGAGAGATATTGGCAAAGAGCTGGACAGGCTGCTTAATTTGACGCCTGCCGAAGAACCGCGCAATCCGCTGGATAGCGTGTGCCGTCTTTCAATTGAAATCAACAAAGGTGTTGACTTCAGTCCGCTCACTTCTGACGAAGAGCTTGAATTGGCACATCGAACTGGACCCGATGCCCAGGCAGCGAAATCGAAATACAGCAATGATCTATTCCGTGCAAGCAGGTGCATGGAAAAGCATTACCAAATTGCCGACGCTGAAAAGGCATTAGAAAAGCTGGTTATATTTGACAAAAACTCAAAGTGCTTTGAGGGGATAGCAGCAGAGCACCTCTTTCATCTTGCCGTCACAGAAGAGCGCCAAGGTAAATTAGCCGAAGCAGAAGAGCACTATCGGCAAGGCACTCAAGAAACACAACAAGAAAAACAAGAGCGCCTGATGGAATTTCCTTTACTCACACGCAAAGCCATTAAACAACTTGAGTGGATTGAAGAAGCTCTTGATGATGTACCCAAAGACCAGCGCAAAGCGGAAAACTTTGCTGCCCTTGCCAGAATTGCTAAGCGTCGAGGCTTCGATGACCTATCAATAGACTTTTTACAAAGAGCCTATTCGAAAGACAGCGTCAACGGTAAATTCCTTAAGCAAGCTGCGGATCCGATAAACTTTGAACTCCTCTATTTCGACTAAAGTCATCGCGTCGTTGTGGACGTCGCGCTAGTCGAACCAGTACGACCGACACTATTCGTGTTGGTTACGTTTGTAGATGAACTACCTTGCGTACCCATGGAGTTACCCGGAGCTCTACTTTGGGTCTGTGACGAGGTACTGGTAGACGAACTACCCTGTGTACCCATCGAGTCGGTTGGAGCTGTGCCTGTCGAGCTTGTTGTAGATGTCGTCGAGCCAGGCGTTCCAGTCGAAGTTGTATTGGTCGTGCTCTGAGTTGTACCAGTGCCGGTGTTGTTTGTCTGCGATGTGGTACCACTCTGTGTGGTATTTGTATTGTTGTTTGTTGATTGTGTGCTTTGCGTATTGCTTTGCGTCGTAGATGAGCCGGTGCCAGTGTTGTTGGTGCTGCTTGTTGTGCTGGTTTGGCCTGTACCTGTTCCGGTTGATGTACTGGTGGATGTACCTGTTGTTACTCCTGTACCGGCACCCGTACCCGAACCTGCTCCGCCACCGGCTCCTATGCCGGCTGCTAAAACAGACGCACTCACTGAGCTCAAGACTGCTAATACGAGCAAGCTAGTGAAAAAACGTGTCATTTGAAACCTCCTGTTAAAACGTCAAACTCCCTCATGCCAAAACGATCATTTAACGTAGGCAATGATGGAAGCAGTCAGTGATTGTTCCATAATTTGTATTAATCCGCTTTCTTGGTCTTAAATACAACAAAGAGATAATAAAAGGACGGAAAAAGGAGCAATGCGCCTGCTATTAAGGCTCCCAGCAAGAGTTCCAATGTTATCTTTGGCGCGGCTGCCTCGTATATGGTTATAGCTGGTCTCACCAAAAATGGGAATTGCGCAAGCGCCCAGCCCCACAATATTAATGAGACCTGAAGGACAGCAAATCGGCGTGCTAAATCATATTTCCGACACCAGAGAGCCCATATAGCTCCAATAGCAAGCGAGCCAGTCGAAAGGTGCAGTGGTACTGTCCAAATGCTACTAGTAAGAACATGCCGAATATGCGGAGCATCGTCACCAGCCAAAATAAATACCAGGACCGCCATCGCAAATACTAGAAGCGCCGAAATCAGCGCTCGCTTGCGAAAGTCTTCTTTCACTTCTTCATCTTCGGATTCAAGCGTCAAATATACGGAAGCTAAAAAAGCAAATAAAACAAGAGCAAAAAATCCAACACAAACAGGAAACGGGCGCAACCAGGTCCATATGAAACTCGAAACAAAGTCAGAAGTCAAAAGAGGAAACCTGTCGGAGGAAATTGCGCCTACCAAAATACCTATAAGAATCGGCGTGATTGTGCTTGCAATTGCGAACATGCGCCCCCAACGTCGCTGCACAAAGTCATCTTTTGTGTCGTAGCTTCTAAATGTAAAAGCCGATCCGCGCAGAACAATTCCTAC
>JAKFVJ010000212.1 GCA_021732245.1 Candidatus Obscuribacterales bacterium
TTCAGCATCAACTACGACGGCGCTGAAATCGTCGTCGATCGCGACGGCTGCGAGCGTCAATCCACGCGCATTCAGGGGACGGTCAAACATCAATTGACCACCTATGAACGTAGCAAATATTCGGCAGCTGAGTTTCTCGTCTCAAAACAAGGGCTCGAATACCTGGACAGCGTCCGCCAAGATATCCAGCACTATTCTCGAAAGCTGGATCTTCACGCTCGCAGCAAACAATTGCTCGATAGCGCGAAGCATATCTTGAAGGCGGACAAAGAGCAGCACGGCACTCTCCTTGCAGCAAACACTCGCGACAGCTTAATCAAGTGGATCGCAAGACACCGCACACTTGTCAACGACAAACTTGCGTGTTGGGTCGTCACAGGTGAAAAGCTGCAGAAGAAGCCACTCGCCGTTCTTCGCGCACAAGCAGTAGCTGTTTCGCGTCAAGCAGCTGCCGCACCCACGCCGAAAGCGTCGGAACAACAGCTTTATGCTCTAGTCAACAGGTTCGCTGCTATGCACGTGCGAGCCAGCTAGTCACAACGTCAATCGACGACGATATCTCATTCGGCTCCCAGCATTCGGGCTGGGAGCCTCCTTGTATTACTTAGGAGTAATCAAATATGGACAACTTCGAAAAGCGCACTGACTCTCTTCTCAACCGTTTTGACAATCGAGTTTTCATCGATGACACGCGTGAAGAAGAGGGCGACTTTGCCTTTGATGAACTCGTGAAGTTTCTGAATATGTATCCTCAGAACATCGATGTTCTCGAAAAGCTTTTCACACTGCTGACGCGCAACTGCCCTCCCGGCAGCAAACGCACGCTTGTGCTGGACTCGTGGGGCGGAAATCCACACGAACCACAAGCACCAAACGTCCGCTACATCGGACACGAAGATTTTGTTCGTGATGGTGTACTGACCATTGAAGTACGCCTTCCGGTCAAAGACCAACGCATCGCCGACAACGCACTCGGCATCGTTGAAGGCTTCGCCAACAAGACCGACCTCAACGCCATCATCGCAGTACAAATCACACAGCCTGCAACAACCCAAGGAGCTAAATGACGAGACGATTTCGAACTGAAACAACTCTTGCGGTAATAGACATGGCACCGGCACACAGTCGCTATTTGCCTCTGAACGCCAAAGCCATGCTATTCAGCAACGTGCTCATGCAAATTAAGCAAGCGATAGTTGAAGGACAACCGGTAATTGTCCAAGACTTTCCCGACTCATCGGTAGCGGACGAACTCAGCTGCACTCATGACTTTGTCATGAATGCGTTGAGCGGCTACGCCGATAAATGCTTTATCAAAAAGCATCAAAACGATGGCTCGCAAGAAATTCTCGAAGCATGCCGGGACCAAGGCTATCCAACCAAGCACATTCAACTATGCGGATTGTTCACCAATCGCTGCATACGCGATACAGCCGTTGGACTAGCCAAACAACAACCAGACGGCATCATCGAAGTCATGCGCACTGCCTGCGCATCAACAGATCCAGCGGACGAACTTCGACAGTGCTTTTGGAATCGCTTTTCAGAAACGAACATCACGATAACTCCAGCGCCGACCATCATCCCCTGGTCGGCGCACCAAGATGACGAACAACTGTACTTCAGCGTCAAAGCCCGCGACCACATGCGCCGCGACTACGACGCGTACATCGCCCTCTGATCGTCACTTTGCGATCTCGGTCGACCACTCGCTGGTTCTCCGTAGGGGCGCATTGCATGCGCCCTTTTTGCACCGACCCGGAGCTCCGTCTCAGACGCCTCCGGGTCTCCCGTCCTACGTTCTCAATCTAACCCCCTACCAAAAGGTAATCCACAACCATGTCTAGAAACTACATTTCCAGTTCCAAAACAGAAGCATCGCAAAGCAAAGCCGGCCTCTTCTCAAAAGTCGCCGCCATCCTCACCGGCCAAATGGTCATCACCGCCGCCGGTGCCTATGTGGGTCAAGGCATCCACGACACCGGTGTGTTCATCGCTTTGTGCATCACAACCCTGCTCGGCATATTCGCCGTCAGATGGGCAGCCGCAAAATCAAATGTGCTCGGACTCAGCGTCACAGGCATCTGGACATTCCTCATGGGTCTCATGCTCGGTCCAGCGATGGGAATTTACCTGGAAGACCTCGGCGCAGCAGTTGTCGTGCAGTCGTTTCTCGGAACCGCCGGCGTCATGGCAATATGCGGCACCATCGCCGGATGCAGCGGCATCAACTTCAGCGGTCGCGGCTTCGGTCGCCTGCTATTCGTATCCTTGCTCGGTCTTGTAGTCGCAGGACTAGCAAACATCTTCATCAGCTTCGGGCACTTCGGCACGCTCTTGTACGCGGGAATCGGAATGCTCGTCTTCACCGGCTACTTCCTCCTCGATTTCCATCAATTGCTCGTGAAATCAGACTCAAGCGATGACACCTGGGAATTCGCTATTTGGATGTCCGTCGGTCTCTACCTCGATTACGTCAACTTCGTTCTTTATCTTCTGCGCTTCTTGCGCGAACTAAAGAAGTAGTTCGTCGACCACTTTCGCAACACCCCCAACACGCCGGTGAATTTCTTCACCGGCGTGTCTTTTCACACAAAAGGAGCACATCAATGAACATTCTCCAACTTCGCTACGACATCCGAATCGCAAAACATGTGCTCCTCGTCGTCGACATGCAACCTGTTTGGGCTACTTCCAATAACCCAGAATTGCAAGAGCGCATCGCGATGCTCATCAATTGGTCAATGCACCACGGTTGCCCAATCATCTTTCTGGAATATCGCCATTCCGACAATGAGCCGACTGAGCGCACAACTCACGAATGCCTGCTCAAACTCGTGCGTGACTACGATCTCTACAGCAGAGTGCCAAAGCGACAATCGCGCGGTTCAGACGAAACGGTTTTACGCTGCATCGAAGCCGGCTATCCAACCAACAACTTCATTGTTGCCGGAGTCGACGCCGACGCTTGCGTAATCAACACCGTCACAGGACTTGCACGCATGCGACCGAATGCACGCATCCAGGTCGTCCGCGACGCTTGCCGCGCATCCAACGAAATAACAAATAACGACGAGTCGTTCTGGAAGAGATTTGTCTTCAAGAATGTCTCTCTCTGTCATTTGCAAGAGTCCGCACCGTCCTCACCAGCCAACCTATAAGGAGCCAATCAATGAAAACTGTTTCCGCTCAAGAAATGAAAGACCGACTCGGCATTGACATCGAACAAGAACGTCGGGAAAACATGACGCTCAACAGGCTGTGTTCATTCCTCCATCGCGTAGCAATGGCCGGCGTCCATCCCAACAACATCGGTCTCGATGGACGCGTGGCGACTCAATCCCTCATCGAGCAGGGATTTGCACATCCCGAAGTCATCGCCAAACACTTCATTAAACGCGACGGAGAATATCCACTCGACGGCGCACATCTAAAACTCTACGGCGGCTTCTTCTGGACAAAAGAGGGACGTAGATTCGGCACGCTAAAACTCGAAAGCCCCGACTCCCGCGCCAACTTCCCCAACTTCTCTCAAGAAGTTGACCAACTCGTCGCTCAATACTTCCCAGACCGTTCAGCAAGGAGTGAATAATGTCCCAACAATTCGGATTCGGCAATGGACTGCCCTCACTCGATGAATTCTTCCAAGCACAGCGCAACGGTTGGATCGTCTCAAGGACTCGCAAAACTTCCGACGGCTTGACCTACAGAATCTTCAACTACAGCAAACGCGCTCAATTTCATCGAGTCTGGACACCAGTCACATTGGTGGCGCGCGGTCTCATCTACTGCGAAGAGACCCAAGAAATTGTCGCTCTAGCCTTGGACAAATTCTTCAACCTCGGCGAAAGAATCAGCGACACCGAATGCGCAACAATTCAGTCCGGCCCATTCGAGGCCCTAGTGAAATTGGACGGAGCACTCGGGATCGGCTACAGAGTAAATCAAGCAATCTCGATTGCCACCCGTGGCTCGTTTGATTCACCTCAAGCCTTGGCTGCGCAATCACTCTGGAACGAGAAGTACAAACAGCACGAACACCTCTTCTACACAGAATGGAATCACATCACACCAATGATGGAGATTATCCATCCCGTTAGTCGAGTAGTGGTTCAATACGACTTCCAAGACCTCGTGCTGATTGCTGCCCGCAATCGTTTTACCGGCGAAGATATGCCGTATGAGTTTCTCGTCGAAATGTCTCAACGATTGGGCATGCCAGTCGTTGAGCGCTTCAGCAGCGACGATCTCGACGCTATTCTCCTCCGTGTAACAGAGCTGGACAGCAATCAAGAAGGCGTGGTACTTCACTGGCCGGACTATCGCGTAAAAGTCAAAGGTGACGAATACAAGCGAGTACACAGACTGCTTAGTGGAGCGACTCCACAATGCGTCGGACTTGCTTGGCTTAACGGCACTGATGAAGAGTTGCTGTTGATGATCCCCGAAGAGTTTCGCGAGAACAGCGAAAAGATTCTGTCGCGGCTGGAGGAGCAGCTTGTTGTTTCTGTTTTGGAAACAGAGGCAATTTACGCAACTGCTCCACAGACTGATCAAAGAGAGTTCGCCACATGGGTCAACCGGAATCACAAACAGATTTCGGCAGGTCTATTTGTCCGTCGTCTACTCGGCACGGACGAATTCATCAACCGACTCGTGGCGGACTCAATTGCTTCAGCAGTGAGAACAGGGCGCATTCAATCCATGCTCACAGACTCGCACCACGAGTCGTTGATTTCCCACCTGGATGCTTACGAGGAATCCGTCGGCAATGTGTTTTGGCATTTCGCGCGTGATGTCGAATCTGGCGCACAACTCCAAATCGAGTTAAGGAAGCTAACACACAAAGCCTTGCGAAGTGCTATGGCTACTGCCGTAGAAGAGCTGAAGCCGGAATTGGTTGAGGTAAGGCTGAAAGCTTTATACGGCGACCTCGATGTCCAATCGATTTTCGCCAGCGCACCTTCACCGGACAGCCCGCTTGAGCATCATCATCAGTGGATCGCACGGTACTCGCCACAACTACGATCGTTTCTCGATCGCTGGCGCTACTGCGGTCAACGACAATCTGCCACCAACGAAGCAAGAGGAATGCTCGCAGCAGCCATTCGCACCAATTGCGTCTCGAATGCCGGCCCATGTCAGATTGACTGCACTGAATTGGCAACTGAAATTACTCAACTCGCCAATGAAGTGAAAGAAGTCTGGCAAAGCATTCCTCATGAAGAAGGACCACAAGCCATGTTGCAATTTGCTCGCAACAGCAAAAACGCTTGGGCATCCATCTTGCTCAACCAAGTGTGGAACTCACACCGCGAAGCGGTATTCAACCGCTTCATCTCCGACCATAAAAATGACGTGACTGCCTTCGGCGACGAAGGTTAGCGCATCACCTAAAGCATTCCAGATTTATCCCCAAACGGCTCGCCCACAAGCGAGCCGTTTTTCTTTCAAGGAGAACCGCTAAATGAAACTTTCTTTGCAACTGTCGCGCCCAAACTTTCACCAACCAACCAACTCATCATTAGCTAAAACGCTAAGCTCTGATGGCGAACCGGACGAAAAGACTTCATTCCTCGTCAATGCAATTGCGCTTGTAGTCTGGGCTCTGTTCAGTCTCGGCTATTACACGTTCGTCAAAGCAAACTGGCCTTGGGTTGTGCCTTACGGATTCCTCGACCTCTGGGAACAAAGAGGAGTTTGGACCGATTGGTTGAAAGCCGGTATTCCGATGTTCGTCTGGGCTGTGATTCTTAACGGCGTCATCCTGTTCAACACGACCAACAAGCCCGAACAAAATCGGCACGCTGAAAAAGGTTTCCTCTTCGGTCTAGTGAAGAGCATCTGGGCAGGCGTATCAGAAGAAATTCTTTTCCGCTGGCTCATATTCATGGGCGCTTTTGCCGCCCTCGCCTTGTCTAACTATCTGTTTTTCGGAGCCTTATTCCACTTCGGAGTGGCGGAATGGTTTCAGTTGAATGTTGGTGGACCTCTCAATGATTTTTGCTCGGGCGGCTACATGCACAAATACATCAACAATCCGGACAACTGGATGTTGGGTGCAGCCATTCTTTCAGCTAACGCCAAATTCCGCGACGGTCATAAATATCAAGGAACTCTCGGACTAGTTAATAGCTGGTTCGCCGGACTATTCCTCTTCTACATCATGTTCAACTACGGACTGCTAGCAGCCATTCTCGTACACGCCTTGTACGACATCATCTGCTACACAGTCGGCTACCTGGATTGCATCATCGAACGCGCCGGCGGCAACGCCTAGGAGAATCAGCATGACTGAACAAAAACAACGCACACTCAAAGAACTCAACGAGCGTGAACAACAAATCCTGCCACGCCTCTACGAGATACAGGCAGAGCAAGAAAAGCTCAACACAGAGTACGGCAAACTCTATCACGAACTAATGGGCATCCACCAAGAGCGCGCGAATACAGTCAATAAACCTACAGGAGGACAATCACCGTGATTAAACGCCTAATCAAACTCGCCCTGCTCACATTCGTCCCAGTCGTTTGGTGGTTCTATCAGGCAGTCGGATACGGTCTCTGCTGGGCAGGGTACGGCTTGCAGATAATTGCACTCGGACTATTCAATGTGTTGTTTGTTATTCCAGAGCAAACAACATGTCAGTTATTAGCGAGAGCATGTCACTGGGAATTGCCAGTGTGGCAATGCGTAGCAATTCCCAGCCTGCTTGATTTCAATGCTAATTCCGGCTGGGTCGTTGGTCTCGCCATCGTCACCTGGCTGGTAACAGTCATAACCGTTTGGAGCACGCACGATTTCGGAATTGACCTTTAAGGAGCAAATTAATGACTCAACAACACCCCAAAACAATTTCGTTCTGGTTGCTCCGCAACACCAAGACGAACGACCTCTTCGCTCAATTCGGTCAAGAAACGCATCTCACTGGAAATGATGTTCTCGTATACACCGAATATCAAGACGGCACCGGATACTTTCAGGAAGGCTACAGTCCGAACACCATTTGCGTCGAGCCCTATCTTCTTCCAGAGCCCAATTTCCCGCTGCCTTATCGAGTCGGCTCGGCCATCTTCAATGCCCGAATCGAGAAGGTAAAGCTGGAAAAGCGTTGCGCCGATCCGGAAGCCGAACCTGATGCCAATGTTTGCGTCGTCGACCGCAGCATACAAGAAGTCGACGAACCCGAATTCACGATCAAAGGAGACTTGTGGGCATTCATTGCCGAGCAAGGACTCTGGTCAAACATTAATGGAGGAACAGATGCGTAATCATTCTCAGGCAGCATCCTGCTGTTTCGCACTGGTGCTCATCGCCCTGTGCACACTGCTTTCCGGCTGCGCTTCATCAACACTAAATCCGGCTGACTACGATCAAGCTGCGAAAGAGTGTGGTGATAGCTTTCTGAATTCGATGCCCGAAGGACAAAACGTATTCATTGATCCTCAACTGCTGAATCACGAATACGCACCCATGTCTCTTCGTGGTGTCGAGCAAAGATTGGCACGACTGGAGGACAAAGCAGCCGGCAAGGTTCGCTTTCTAGTAATAGCGAAGCAAATCAATGAACCGGCATCGGTCACACTCAGGGAATATCAATCGTCAACAGCGGTGACACCTGCACAACTGTTATCGCCACTATTATTGGAAAAAGCCAAACGCAGCGAATCGTTTCCCGACGATAGCTATGTGTTGATAGTCCTGACTCGCTACAAAGATAGCGTGCAATCAACATGCATGGAGACAACCTGCAGCCCGGCGCTATTCAACAACTATCCAACATTGGAAAACCTACTTAACCGCCGTCTTAGCAATAACTTGCAATTAAGTGCGGAGAAGTATCTACCCAATCCAGTTGATCAAGCAGTACTTCTTGTAGCCCAAGGAGTTACCGACGAAGTGGCGAAAGTAGAAAAATCCAAGAGCGACGAAGCTGATGCTCTGCGTAAAGCAGAAGAAGAAAAGCAAAAAGTCGCCGAAGCCGAGAAAAAGGCTCTAGAAGAACAACAACAAAAAGCATCTGACTCAACAGGACCACTAGGTTTCCTATGGGGCATGCTAGCCGGAATCTGTTCAACTCTCATCATTACCGCATTCATTAAGGAACTTCAAAAAGCAAAGCAATAACCACTCGAAACCAATCCCATAATCAAAAGGAGATAACCCCTATGTCAGACAACATCGTCTGTCTCATAGGGCTGATGACCATCTCTTTCTGCATCAGCATGTGGACTCTGTTCCGCCTGTTTCGGCGCATGGATGCCGAAGAAGCTGAATCAAGAAAGAAAGAGGCGACTCAGCTCTATCCGAACAGCATTTCAATCACAGATCTCGAACAAATTCTCGAAAGCAGAAAGTATACCCTTGCACAACTGGCTAACAACGGTGACCGTCTTGCATTTCTCTACTCACTTCCAGCAGAAACCAAGGAAGTGATTGAGGACTCTCTGCGAGGCGCCGCCCATTGCCAACACTGGGCACTCATGGGCTACAAAGATCAGGAATTTAAATTAGCGGCTCAGTTTGCGCAATTTGCCAAAGAAAGATTGCAGGAGGCATATAACAAGCTCAATTCGACCAACAAAGAAAGTCGGCTAGCGCGAGCTATGCAAAGACTGTTTCGACGGACATGATGGTGGTAAACACTCAGTCAATCGGCACACCGCATGCGTCATGCTTGCGGTAATTACGTAGTAATTTAATTGCTATCGTAATTAGCTTATAAGTACTGTGGATATACAACTTTCAAATTCCCGAGAAATAGAAAGAGCTTTAGCCAACCACTTCCAAATACACACCACAGACAACCCCTTGAGCCCGATCTTCTGGTTTGAGGGGTTTCTTTGCTGTTAAAGCTTTTCAGTCCAAGCAGCGCTGACTCGTGTCGACGCTGCATTTTTTACCGAGTAGAACAAGGAGGTTCTATGAAAGATAAACGTTTTGTTGCCTTCATGGCGGCATTCACTCTTTTGATCAACCTGATACTTTCCGCCTGTCCGGCATACGCCAACGGCAATGCAAAAATCGAATACCTGACACCGAAACCGCTCGTCGATACGCTTAAGAGCACCGTCGCTCAGCCCGTTCGTCCCGGCGTCCTGAATATCCCGACCATCACCTGGGCAGGTGATATCTCGACAATCTTCGCCGAGCAGACTGGTGCCTTCCAACAAGAAGGACTGCAAGTGAAGTTGTTTAAAGAAGACAACTTCGCCAAACAAGTGCAGGACTGTCTCAACGGCAAAACGCCTTACGTTCGCGGCACATTGGGCATGGTCAACTCGGCTGCAGAAGCTTTCGACAAAGCGGGTGTTCCGTTGGTCGTCATCTATCAGCTGACTTGGTCGTCCGGTGGTGACTGCATGGTTGTTCGTCCCGGAGTCAACAACCTGACCGACCTCAATGGGAAAACAATTGCGCTGCAGCTGTACGGTCCACACATGGATTTCGTCAATACAATCATCGAAAAAGCCGGTCTGGACGCCAGCAAAGTAAAGTTCAAATGGGTGCGCAACCTCGCTCTGCCGCTCAACGAACAACCTGTAGCTGACGATACTGTTTCGGCGTTCCAAAAAGACCCCAGCATCAACGCCTGTATGGTTATTGCTCCTGATGCAGGAACTTTGACTAACGGCAACGGTGCGGAAGGCTCGGTAAAAGGTGCCAAGACTCTCATCACGTCTGCCGCCGCCAGCCGTATCATCTCGGATGTCTACGCTGTACGCAAAGACTACTACGACGCGCACAAAGCAGAAGTGCAAAAGTTTGTGCATGCTTTGATGGTCGGACAAGAGCGCTTCGATGCTTTGATGGCTAACAAGTCAGCCAATCAAGCGGCCTACAACGAGCTCGTCAAACGCGCTGCAGTTATGCAATACGGCGACGACAGCAAACAGTCCAAAGACTTTGCTTCAGGTTCACTCGGCGACTGCACCTGGGTTGGATTCAACGGCAACGTTCAATTCTTCACCGGCAAAGGAACATCGAGAAACTTCGCTCAACTCAACAGCGAAATTCAACCAGAGTTCCGCAGTCTTGGTTTGATGCGTGGCACACCAAAACTCACCACAGCAAATTGGGACTACACCCAATTAGCTGCCGGACTGAGAAATGCTGATGTCAATGCATTGCCGAAGCCAGCTCTTACGCCGGCTCAAAGAGCAGCCGTGCAAACCAAAGCTACGCAAGCAATTGCCGCCGAGCCTACAAAGTGGCAACAAGACGGTACCTTGTACTCGTTTGAAGTTCGCTTCAAGCCGAATGTGCCCACATTCGACATCGACGAATACAAGAATTATTTCAAACAGGCGTACAACATTTCGCAACCTCTAGCCGGCGCCCTCGTGTTCGTCGAAGGACACAGCGCTCCGACCTATGTTGTCGATTTGCAAGACCAAATTGCCGCAGCCAAAACCGCCGGCAAGACACCTGCTGAAGTAGCCGTGTTGACTACCAAATTGGCCGACAAGCAACGCGCCGCTAACAAACTTGGACTCGATCGCGCTAGAGCTGTCTGCAACGCGTACATTCAGTATTGCAAGCAGAACAATCTGCCTGTCGATGAAAGTCAGTTCCAGCCGGTATCAATGGGTGCCAACGCTCCCAAATATCGCAAGCCAACCAGCGAGTCGGAGTTCTACGAAAATTTCCGCGTAGTCTTCCGTATCAAAGAAGAGCAAGCTGAACCGACGACCTTCCAAGGCAAGTAACGGGAGAAGCACCATGAAACATCTCACAAAGAATTTAATGGCGTTGACCCTGTGCTTGACGGCACTTTCGTTAACTGCTTGCGGGGACATCGCGCCCTCTGGCACTTCCGAATCATCGCCTCCAGCAGTTGCACAAGTCGATCAATCCGGCTATGTGCAATTGCAAGATCCGTTAGGACAACAAGGCGCGCAGCCAGGACAAATCTCCACTGCTCGCAATTTCGAGATTGTTCTCGATGCCTCCGGCTCGATGGCAGGCTCCGCAATTGAAGAAGCTAAACAAGCAATTCACAGTTTTGTGCAAAGCTTGCCGGCTGATATCAATGTCGGTCTGGTCGTCTTTGACGGAAGCGGCATCCAAGAAAAGGTCTCGCTCGAATCTCCTGCAGCAAAGAATAGACAACAATTCCTGCAGGAAGTCCAATCGGTAGATGCTGGTGGCGGCACTCCACTTGCTGACGCCATGAATGTAGGATCAGGCGCATTGCTCAAGCAATGTCAACGCCAGCTCAACTATGGCGACTATCGCCTGATAGTCGTCACGGACGGGCAGCCCGACTGGGGACAAGACCTTGATAAAGCCTGTTCAACGGCTGCGTCATATGGCTTTTCCATCTACACCATTGGCTTCAACATCGATGATGGTCACCCACTTAAAAACTGGGCAACCTCATACGAAACCGCATCCAGCGCTGACGAGTTGACCCGCAAGCTGCAGAACACTGCCGCCGAACCGGACAACTACGTGCCCACGTATCACAAGTAACAACTCCCGCCGCAACAGCAGCAGATATGTCGTGCTGACACTTCTGTGATGTCATTCTGAGGAGCGAAGCGACGAAGAATCTCACACCTTTACAAGTGAGATTCTTCGCTTTGCTCAGAATGACGCTCAATGCGGCGGTTTCCCGAAAGGAGAAAACAAGAATGAAACGCATACACGCAGCAATAGCGTTACTGCTCTTGCTTGTATTCTGTGGCGGCGTCTGGTTCTTCAAATTCCAAGAATCCGGCAAGTCCATACTCGTAGCTGGCGATGACTACCAAGGCTATGCCATCATTCGCTCGGACGAGATGAGAAAACAAGCCAAACAACGTGGACTGACAGTCAGCTTCACTCCTAAAGACAAAGGCAACTACGCGGACCGACTCGAAAGATTTTCCAAAGGTGAATATCAAGCCATTGTCTTGCCCGTTAGCAGCTGGCTGCAACACGGCAAGCAATACAACTATCCAGGAGTCATCGTTGCTGCAATTGCCAAAAGCAATGGTGCGGACGCCATTCTTGCTTTTCCACCTGTCAAAGAGGTCAAAGATCTCAACAATGGAAAACTAAAATTCGTCTACACCGCAGACTCCCCATCCAGCTTTCTGCTCGGACTAACTCGCACCGACTTCGGCATGGACAACCTGACCGAAGCCGACAAGTCCTGGCAAAAAGAAGTTGCGGGCGGCTCCGAAGAAGTCTATCAGCTAGCACAACAACACAAAGGCGACGTCTTCGTCATGTGGGAACCGGAAGTCAGCAAAGCGCTGCATACGATACCCAATATGACAGTCGTGTGGGATTCAAGCAAATTCAATGGCTACATTGAAGATGTGATTGTGTTCCACAAAGACTTTGTGCGCGACCACAAAGGTGATTGTGTCAAGTTTATGGAAGCGTACTTCACAGCAATGCGAACGTATAAATCCAGCAAAGCCAATCACGATCGTTTGATAAAAGAGATCTGCGACGCAGTCGGTTGCAAACCGGAATTAGCCGAAGCAATGACACAGAAGATCGATTTTCACGGCTTGCACGACAACTGCAATCGTCAATTCGGTATTTCCGGCGAACATAAAGCTGACGGCATTCTCAATTGCATAAGCTCTTGCGTCAATGTTCTCGTTCGCACGAAAGAAATGCAATCAGAACCACTCAGCGATCCGACGACAATTATCGACAAGTCGATACTGCAAGAAGTACATGATCACATGCTCGCTGACGTCGGCAATACCGATGCAGCCAAGCGTGAGTTCAGAGAACTTACAGCCGACGAATGGAAGACTCTAAAGGAGATAGGCGTTATGCGCATTGAGCCAATAGACTTCCTGCAAGGAGAATCAGACCTGGACGCAGACGCACAGAAGCAAGTCGATGCATTCGTCAAGCTTTTGTCAGTCAACTACACAGATGCTCGCGTGGTCGTCAAAGGCCACACCGGACCAAGTGTAGACGGCGACGACACGGAAAACATCAAGTTGTCGCAAGCCAGAGCTGACGCTGTCATCAATTATCTGACGACAGCAGGATTGTCTCCCAATCGCCTACGCGCAGTCGGCTGCGGTTCATCCGAACCGCCGGCACGCAAACCCGGCGAAAATCGCTTGTCCTTCAATCGTCGAAAACAGCGAGTGGAATTTGTCCTTTATAACGACACCGACATCTAGTCACGGAGGTGACAATCGATGACATTTGAAAAAAGGGGACGTGACGCGCCCATAACCAAACCTAATCCGGAGGATTTCGCACCAGGCAAGGTTGCAATGGATGTTCGCACAGACATTCTCTGTCATCCGGCAACAATCTATCCATTAGTCGGATCGATTGGGGCTGCAGTTTGCGCAGTATTCATTCCAGCTACTCTCCCTCTGACAGCAGGACTGGCAACAGTTGGTCTCATTGCTAGCGGCGGTTCGTGGTATTACAACTACGTGCTCAAAGGCGAAGAAAAGGTAGCGCAACGCTATGCT
>JAKFVJ010000430.1 GCA_021732245.1 Candidatus Obscuribacterales bacterium
TAACAGGTCGTCGGCATTTTCCCGCTCGATAATAACGTTGGCAACTCCGTCTTTGACCAACACGCAGGCAGGACGCCCGGTGCGATTGTAATTGGAGGACATGCTGTAGTTGTATGCACCGGTGCTGAAAACGGCTATTAAATCTCCCGGATCGGCATTTAGTTGGATATTTTTGATAAGGACATCACCGGATTCGCAGAATTTGCCGACAAGGGTTATTTTTTTTGCGTCAGAATCTTCATTTTTGTTAGCCACACAGGCAGAATACTTTGCTTGGTAGGTGACGGGGCGGGGATTATCGGCCATTCCGCCGTCTATCGATACATAGGTAACATCACCCGGTAAAACCTTTTTGTTGCCGGCTCTGTAGACTGTTACACCGGCTGTGCCGACAATTGCTCGACCAGGTTCAACTAATAGTTTTGGCAGAGTGAGATTTCTTTGCAGAAAGCTTTCTTGTACTTTTTTGCCGATGGCAAATGACCAGTCATAAATTGGTGTTGCTTTGTCTGACTCTGTGTAAGTTATGCCTAAGCCACCGCCTACATCCAAATGTGTCAAATTCACACCCTGAGATTTCAATTCAGTATAGGCATCAGCCATTATGTCGACTATTTCCAAATAGGGACCTATATCGTGTGACTGTGAGCCAATATGCGCGTGCAAGCCCAATAACAATACCGATGGACCAAGTGCTTGAGCTTTTTTAGCAATGCGCGTCACTTCCTCCAGCTTTAGTCCAAATTTGCTGTCATGTTGTCCTGTTTTTATATAGTGGTGCGTATCCGGCTCAACACCTGGTGTCACTCGCAAAAGAATGTTTGCTGTAGTGTTGTTCGCCTTTGCTAATTCGGCAATGAGATTCAGCTCTGCTTCGCAATCGACGACGATGCGAACGTTGTTGATTATTGCTGTTTCAATTTCTTCTCTGGATTTGTTATTGCCGTGCAAATAGACTGACTCACCGGCTAGTCCCGCTTGTATAGCTGTGTGCAGTTCACCGTAAGAAACCACATCAAGACCTAAGTCGAGTATTTCTGTTAGGCGGCACATTGCCAAGCAAAGAAAAGCTTTGCCTGCGTAAAGCACCTGGCAGTCAGGATAGTTAGAGTCCTTGAGTCCGTCCTTGCAAGCGCTTGCAGATTGAGCAATTGTTGCTTCATCCATAATCCACAAGGGTGTACCGAACTGCTCGGCCAAAACGGTTGTATCAGCTCCACCAATTTCCAGGTGCCCAAGCGAATTGGTGCGAGCAGTAATAGGACGAATGCTGGTATTCGGCGAATTATTCACCGCCACATCGTAGCATGTCGGGTCAATGATTTACGGCTTGATTAGGTAGGCGTATTTGGATGAACTGATTGTTTGAATGCTGTGAATGCTTTGGTATTCGCCGGATTCTGCCAATTGTTCATGCTCAGGCGATTGATTGATAAAGCCGCGATTGTCTTTCTTTGAGTGCCAACGATGTTGTCGGGCACTAATTTTTGCTTGTAAAGAGTCGACTCCACGACCAACGCCGAATCTTCTGCTGCTTAAGCCGGAAAGGCTTGTGCCCAGTAGATACGCTTGCTCACCATTTTGTACAAGAAGGACGCTGCCGCTTATCTCTACTTCGTCAGTACCTGTTAAGTCGAACAACGTACTTAGCTGGCTTGGATCTAGCCAACCATCACGATTTGAGTAGATTCCTACTACTTTGCCGCGAGTGATATAAACCATTGCCATGGCATCGTCATGCTTTTGTTTGACGACAATGCAACCAGGAGATGTTGATTCCAGAAGCAAGTCCATTGCTGCTTGGAAGTAATCTTTGGCTGATTGCTGGTGACTTATACCCAGCGGTTGTCCTTGAAATAGCGAAGCTGCCGCCAGAACTATGTCTTCGGGCAACTGGTGCACAATGAGCGTGTTGTCCGGTGAGGAAAGATCTTCAAGGGCGCATGCCAATCCTTCTTCTGAAAATATTTGATGCTCAAGAGTACGTTCACCAAAAACACAACCTAGTGAGCGTCCACGATAAAGTAAGATAGCAGATCGCGATCTGGTGATAGGCGAGACAACTTTGAAGCAGCCTGTTACTTGAGAGCCTTCTAGATTGATTAAGAGCTGATGGAACTTTACGTCAGCTGTTTGTGTTGCTTCAGCCTGACTGTGTGCGAGAGCTCCAGGCATGAGGTCTATCGCTCTGCGGCTGGCGCCGAAAAATACTTTCGGTTTGTTCTTTTGCTTGGCTTTTGGATTCTGGAAACTCGTTCTCAATTGCTTTAGGCGATTGGATATCACCTGTAGCTCTTGAGGTGTGTGAGTTTCTGCAGGAATTTCGCCCTGCCCAAAAAGTTTTTCGAACGCTTTTACAAGGGCGTTTTTAGAAGTCATCACCGCGCACCAATCTAAGAAGTTAAAGGGGCTCTAAAGGCTAACAAATGCACCTCGTCATGTCACTGGGAAAATCACTAAGTAGATTGGATTTTTCTCAGTTAGAATGCCGATTGCACCTGAACAATCTCCGGCTGACCTATAGAACCTTCAGAAACAGCTTTCCTGTCGAAGGCAATCGCAATTGCGTCAAAGCGGCAAGGCGTCTCGCAAAGACCATTGCGAGCGAGGTAAATTCTGGCTGATGTAACAATTTTTTGCTGCTTTCTGTAGGTGATTGCATCGAAGCCGTTTTGGACGGAATTGTAGGCTGACTGCTTGTATCGAGTCTTGACCTCGACAAAGACAAAAAGCCCATCAGGACCGAGTGCTATGAGATCAACTTCGGCAAAACGCCCGGCCCGCCAGTTGCGAGCCAGTATTCTGTATCCCTGTTTTGTATAAAAATCGGCAGCCGCATCCTCACCAAGCCTGGCAAGATGTCCTGCAGGAGCCTTTCCCTTTGTATATAATGGCATTTCACCCTCCATCAAACGCCCTTTCTATAAAGACGTTTGAGCATCCAAAAAGTTCAAAAACTATGCTCGATTTGAAATTAATTCGTGAAAACGCCGCCGAGGTTGAAAAGGCCCTTGCTCGTCGAAATGGTCAATTCAGCGTGGCGGAGCTTGTTAAGGTTGACCAGCGTTTTCGTGATTTGCAAACCCAGTGGGAATTGCTGAATCAACGAACTAATGAAATATCCGAGCTTTTCAAGACGGGCAAAGCAGACAAGAGCCAGATTGAACAACTGCGCGCCGAAAGCAAAGAGCTTAAGGGCAAGCGGGAAGAGATTGAAAAAGAGAAGGTAGCCCTCGAGGAGGAGCTGGATTCGTTGCGCCTAGGTATTCCTAACCTGCCTCACGATAGCGTTCCTGATGGCAAAGACGAAACTGGCAACGTTGAAATTAAGACCTGGGGAAAAATTCCTGCAATAAGCAATCCCAAGCATCACTGGGAATTAGGCACTGAGCTTGATGTCTTTGACTTTGAACGCGGTGTAAAAATTGCCGAATCACGTTTTACGGTGCTTATGGAAATGGGCGCCAAGATGGAACGCGCCTTGATGAACTTTATGCTTGATTTGCACAGCAAGCGTGGCTATCGTGAAGTGTTTCCTCCCATTCTTGTAAATCGTGATTGCTTAATCGGCACAGGTCAATTGCCTAAGTTCGGCGAAGACCTGTACAAGTGTGCTGAAGACGATCTTTTCCTGGTGCCGACAGCAGAAGTGCCAGTGACGAATTTATATCGCGATGAAATTTTGGAAGAGGAGCAATTGACCATCAATCATTGCGCCTACACCCCAAATTTCAGACGTGAAGCAGGAGCAGCAGGCAAGGACACTCGCGGATATATTCGCCAGCATCAATTCAATAAAGTTGAGCTGGTCAAATTCTGTGTTCCTGAAAAATCTTTTGATGAACTAGAAGCTTTAACGCTAGATGCCGAAGCTATTTTGGAAGCACTTGAGCTTCCTTACAGGCGAGCGCTGCTTTGTGCCGGCGACATGGGCTTTACCTCGCAAAAAACATTTGACATTGAAGTCTGGTTTCCAGCTCAAGACAAATATCGCGAAATTAGCTCATGCAGTAATTTTGGTGACTACCAAGCACGCCGAGCTAATTTGCGCTACCGTCCAGCTGATGGTGGCAAACCGCGCTTCCTCCATACTCTCAATGGATCTGGTTTGGCTATCGGTAGAACGCTTGCTGCCATTTTAGAAAACTACCAACAGACAGATGGCAGCGTCAAAATACCAAAAGCTTTGCAGCCCTACTTGGGCGGCTTGACTGAACTGCGTCCTAAGAAGGACAGCGTCAAGGTATAACAACAATCTTAGTGTGCTGGTGCGTTACTGAGAAGTGCTTCCAGTGCATCGGGATCTGGGTATACTGAGCATCCAGGCAATAGTTTTTTGAGTGCGTGTAGATCGTCGAGCGAGGCTTTTGTTCGTTATGCTCATAGTGGCGAAATCGATCAAAATGCTGTTTTCTTTGAGATTCATTTGGTGAGCAATTTGCTCATGTGTTTTGTTTCTTGCCAATAATGCAGCCAGTTCCAGCTCCTTCGGCGATAATTTACTTGGTGGAGCAGGCATCAGTTCCCACGACCAGCGGATGAGTTTCCAGATAATGTGCTCATACGTCTGTCTGATTTTTCGCGCTTTGGCTTCACGCTCCGCAGCAAGGCGTTGCTCTTCTTTCTTCTGCCAACGTCTTTCCTTCTTGGCTTGCTTTGCTAGAAAGATACCTTTGATAAACTGAATGTCTGCTTGAAGTGCCGTAACCAATTCTGTCAGACAGGCGATCTCTGTGCGTAGTGCGGTCAAATCAGCCTCGTCTACAGTAAATAAGTTTCGAGTTGCATCAATCAAGGTTTTTTGGCGCTAGATTATCGTTTTTAGGGCGTGCTTGGACTAGCTCAAGTCAAATTAGCGTCCAGTTTTTACATGCAATAACTGGACAAAATAAATCTGTAAATACGTGCAGAGTATGGATTTACAGATTTATGGTTGGTAGAATAAATGTGTGTTATAATTTAATCAAAAGCATATACGAGACATACTTCTATGTCCACTATCTCTATTGCACGCAAAACCCGAAATGCCGTCCTGCGCTCAAAAAAGCGCGTCTGGACTATTGCTGATTTTAGAACCGACAAGGCCCGTGCTGCGCTAAGGGAGCTTAACCGTTTAGCGGATGAGGGTCTGCTAGTTCGGGCAAGCAAAGGCATATATGTTCGTCCAACCCATACCGCACTAGGACCGAGTACTTTGAGCAAGGAAGAGGTTGCTACAGCCAAAGCCCGCAAGAAGGGCGCCAATGTAGTAACGACCGGATATACCGGCTTCAATAGACTTGGTATAACAACTCAGGTCTCAGGAATTGCAGAACTTGCTGTCGATCGGCCAATTAGAATCAGTGGACCAGAAAAATCTCGTGTACGGTTTTTAGTACGAGATCGTCGAATGCTTGCCAATCCAACAGAATGTATAGCATTGGAAGCGCTACGCCGTGTCAATCATATTTCCGATACCACTCCTGCTGAAGTCATTCGTGCTGTCAAGGAAAATATTAAATCGGCAAAGATATCATTCGATAACCTTGCTAGACTCTCTCTGCGATCAGAACCACCACGAGTTCGGGCCTTAGTTGGAGCAATAGGTGAAGATTTGAAAGTAGCACCAGATATGGTGCGTCATCTTTATCAAAGCCTAAATCCTACGACAGTGTTTCATATAGCAACCGAGAATTCATTGCGAAGCGCCAACAAGTGGAGAATACAAAGATAGCTGTGTCAAGAAGGAAAGATCCTGAGTTTGAAGCTTTGGTTCGCATCGTCAGCGACGAGAGTGAGTGCCCTCTTTTGCTCGTGGAGAAAGATTATCGGATTACAGCGATCCTTCAACGACTCGTTGATGAATTTGGTGACCTAATCATATTCAAGGGTGGCACAAGCTTGTCGAAAGCATGGAAGCTAATCAGTCGATTCTCTGAAGACGTTGATGTTTTGCTTGACGAAACCTACTGTTCCTCTAAGAACCAGCAACGAAAAAAGATCAGTGATTTCCGCAAATTTCTTGAAACCCTTGAAGGATTAACATATCTTCCCGAGAGCAAGCAGGGTGACGATCATGGATCGTTAAGGCTCGGCTATGATTCGGTCTTTGAAAATGACCAGCAGACAATTTTGGTTGAAGTGGGTTTCCGGGGCGGGACTCAACCAACGGAAATCTGTCAAATCAGTTCGTTTATTGGGGAACTCTTAGATAAAAGGGAGAAATCTGATAAGCGATACCCGCCCTTCGATATACGGGTACTACATTATAAGCGCACACTTGTTGAAAAGCTTTTTGCGCTTGCTTCTGCTTATAGCGCAAAGACGCTACCGAAGAAAACGCGTCACTACTATGATGTCTATTGTGAATTGCGGTTTGGCGATTTGGACAAATTTATTGGTTCCAGCGAATTCGTAGCCCTTGCCAACGATGTCGGAAAACATAGCTTGAAAAATTTTGGCATTTCCCAGGATTTGAAGGCATTGCTGGAAAGTGGTGCCTTTAAATTGATTGACAAAGAATATGCCGAAGTTTTTCGAGGCTATCGAAACGATAGTCACCTATATTTCAAAGGACAACCAGATTTTGATTTGGTGTACAAAACGGTATCTGGGGCAATACGTCAGAGTGGTTAGACCTCTTGAGGTTGGTTCTTTGGTAAATAGTAAAACAAATCGGGGTTTAACAAATAGTATGCTGGGTGGATGCATTGGTCGTAAAGTATCAACGGTTCTATTGGTGATCATATTGACCGGTTGCACAAGTCTACCGAACCCTGAAAGGCCGCCAGAAAATTTCCGTTCTATATTGCCTAGTCGTGTAAGAGTACTGCCAAGGTCCGGTGATGTGTTGTTGGATGGACAACGAGTTGGCAGCCTCTATGATTCTGGGCTTGACAAAGCAAGGTTCGAAATATCCAAAATGGAAGACTTCAAAAATATCCATGGCTATTCGATCACCAAAGTCAAAAGCGGACACTACTTAATTGCTGGTGGCACTGGCTACGGCCCCATAATTCAAGATTCATCTTGGCTTTACGATCCCGCAACCGCTAAGCTAACGCGTGGCCCAAAGCTGTGCATACCTCGTTCAGACCACGCGGGAATTGGCTTGGAAGATGGCTCTGTACTCCTCATAGGTGGGCAAACTTTCAAACCGATGTCTAAAACGGTGAAATATCCACAAGTGGAAATGGCTGAGATATACAATCCGAAAACAAATAAATTTATGCCAGCGGCAAATTTACTTGATGCCAATGATGCAGATATTGGTAGCGTGACGTTAATGACTGACGGTTGTGTTCTACTAATCTGTGCGCACTCAGGTGGTGCTGAACTGTACGATCCAAAGAAGAATTGTTTTGTCTATGCAGGACAAATGAACGAAATTAGAGGAGGGCACCGAGGATTTGCCTTACGTGATGGAAGGGCACTTATTTATGGCGGAACAGTAGAACCACACTTTTGGGATGGCTGGACTGCTAATCCTGTGCACCTAGATAGCGCAGAAATGTATCAAGGTCGGTAATAAACTACCGAGTACTTCACCGGATTGGTGGTAGCGTTATGTTCTTTGATTGCGCTTCTTTCCTAATAAACTCCAGGTCCTTTTTAGAAATTCGTCCCGAGTGAGTTCTCTGAGGCTGTAATCGCGAGGTATGCTATCTGGGCGTATAGGCGTTGTTTCATATTGTGAGATGTGTGCAGGCAACCAAGTCTATATTCCCTAGAGAGTGGGATCTACTGACTGTTCTAGTGTTTTGTATGCAAGATTGTCACAATTGCGCTGATCGGGGGCGTTGTTACTGCACGAGTCTTACATTTGCTAAGTTCCATGCACCTTCGTGTCTTACCGTTTGAATATTTGTCTTAAACGGCAGCACGCGAATATTTTGTAGTTTTTTGTCGCTGATGAGGATTTGCATGCCATTTTTGTTTTCGATAAGTAGTTTGGCGAAGTGTTCATCGGAAGTAATTGGTGGCACGGCGTAGTGAGTATAGAACGAAGCTGATGGTTTCAGACTGGTGAAAACCATTGGATGAATGTCGGCACTTTTGCACCAGATAACTAGATCTTGAAAGTCTTTGAGATGCGCGCGCTGGTAAAGCGTAAGCGTGACGGGGACGCAAATTGCCACAGCGATGAGGCTGCTGGCAGTAAGAAGCGTAATTGCAGTTTGCAATTTATTTTTGACTAATAGAATGAGATAAGCAAGCCAGCTTAATACCAAGGCAACAGCAACAACTGTCAGCGATGCAAATGGTTTTGCTTCTTGAGCGAATTTCCCCATGGCTAGAAACGGCATGATGGCGGCAAAAATGAGCATTATTGGTGCGGTCCAAAAGATTTCTTTGACGCGACCGCTTTGGATAAGTCTGTCTAGATAGATACCGGTGACAACGGCGGCTGTCGGTAGCACTGGAATTATGTAAGTGGGTAATTTAGACGGCACAAGTGAGAAGAATAGAAAAATAGCAGCACTTGATAGAAAACAAAAAATAATCAGTTGCTGGTTATCGTTGAAACGATCTTTTAAGCTTTGGATAACTTGTTTTGCGGCTCCGATAATAAATAGTGACCACGGGAATGTCCCGGCCAATACAACTGGGATATAGAACCAAAATGGCAACAAGTGATCAAGCGTGCCGGAAATTCTGGAGAAAGTTTGTCTGCCGAAAAACTCTTGTAGAAATGCGCCCTTGGTAATTACTGATTCTGTTACGTACCAGGGTAGCGAAACTATGAGGACTATCAAAATCCCAACAAATGGATTGAGTCTTAAAACGGATTGCAGGAATTCTTTTGGTGAACGGTTGGTTACTAGTAGATAGAGCAATAGTCCAATGCCGGTTAGGAAAAGACCGATAGGGCCTTTCTGGAGAACTGCCAGGCCGGCTACGACGTAAGCAGGATAAATAAGCCATTGGCGACTTGTGCGCAGTGCGGAAAACAAGAGAGCGGCTGATGCCGATACGAGAAGCGCCAGCGGCATGTCGGTTAAGGCAAAATGTCCGACTACTAAAAATAGCGGTGAGGATAGAAGAGTAATAGCTGCTAAAAATGAAGCACGCTGACTGACAAATTGTCGGCTAAAGAGAAAAGTTCCTAAGACAAGCAATGTGCCGCACAGTGCAGATGGAAAACGAGCGGCAAACTCACTTACGCCGAATGTTTTGTAAGAGGCAATAATGAGCCAGTAGACAAGGATTGGCTTTTCCAGCCAGGGTTTGTAATTGAGATGGGGAGTTAGATAGTCACCTAACTCCAGCATTTCGCGAGCGCCTTCTGAATACCAGCCGTCACTTGGGTCGAAAATACCAAAACTGCCTAGCAGCGGCAAAAAGCAAACTGCGGACAAGAAAGCCAGAAGTAGTAAGAGGTTTCCATCGGTCTTTTTCATCGCACCACTATACCGAAATAGAAGCGGCAGTGGCGTTCCAAATGATTAATTGGCTGGATTGACAGTCCAGCCAATACTTTGTACGCTGAGATTGTGATGGTTTAACCAATTGCCTCTATGCAAAGGGCTCGACTGGTTCGCTTCTAGGATTTCTGTGCAAATTGGCTGGATTAATTGGCTGGATAGAAATGAGAAAAATTACATGAATTGGCTGGATAGAAATGAGAAAAATTACATGAATTGGCTGGATATACTCACTGACAAAAGCACAAAGGACAAATCGGTTCCGATGTATGAGCAAATCATGCGGCGGATTGACGATGCCATTGTGTCCGGACAATTGCCGGATGGTACAAAAATGCCGACCAACAGGGAATTGGCAAGCTTGCTAAATGTCGATCGTTCAACTGTTGCTAGAGCTTATCTTGAATTGCAGCTTGCCGGACTTATTGAGAGTCATGTTGGTCGTGGTACTTTTGTCAAAAGTGGTGGCAGAAGTCTGCCGCCTGTAAAGCCTGTGAGTTACACGGCTAATGTTTCTTTGCCGATTGCCTGGTCTGAAAAATTTGCTCGTTCAAAAGATGCATCGTATTCATTGTTTAGTCGTTTGCCAATGCAGCCTCTGCCTAAGGAGGCTATTGCCTTTACCAACTCCATTCCGAATCAAGAACTTTACCCTTGGCAAGAATTCCAAAAAATTCTTTCCGGATTCAATAATCAGGAAAGACTATCCGAATTGTTTGCCTTCAGTGCTCCGGATGGTTATCCACCACTAATTGCTGAAATTCAAAAGTTGTTGAAGAAGCAAGGAATTGATGTTGGCAGCGATGAGATATTGATAGTTAATGGCTCAAAACAAGGCATTGATATTGTCACATCGACCCTGGTTGATCCAAGCGATGCCATCATTGCTGAAGAACCGACATATCACTTAGCGCTTTGTGATTTTAAATCAAGCCAGGCTCGTTGTATGCCGTTACCGATCGATGACAGTGGATTGCGTGTCGACATGCTTGAAAGTATGCTCGTTAATCAGAGAGCCAAGCTTTTATATGTGACACCGTCCTTTCAAAATCCGACTGGTACAACAATCTCACTTGAGAAAAGACGCCATTTGCTGCAAGTGGCAGAACGTTATCAATTACCAGTGTTAGAGGATAACGTTGTCGGCGATTTGTATTATGGAAAGCAAGGACCGCCGCCTTTGAGAGCTCTTTCCGGACCAAATAGTTTGGTCATTCATCAAGGGACAATTTCTAAAACTCTATTCCCCGGCTTTCGTATTGGCTGGCTGTTGGCACCCAAGGAATTGATGGGTCGTCTGCGTTCCACCAAGCGTATGCGCGATGTGACAACCAACACTATGTCGCAAGTTTTACTTGCTGAGTATTTGAAGCGTGGGTTCTATGACAAGCACCTGGAAGAGGTTCGTCAATTGTACGGGCGCAGAAAGGATGCAATGTTAGCTGCTTTGGAGAAACACTTGCACGGCGAAGTTACTTGGACGAAACCTGATGGCGGTATGTCACTGTGGATGCGTTTGCCCACGGGATGCTCATCGCGCGATCTCTTGTCCTATGCGGAAAGAGAAGGCACCGCGTTTATTCCGGGCGATGTGTTTTTCTTCGCTGGTGACAGACAGGAGTATTTGCGACTGTCATTTGTGCAAGTTGACGAAAGAAAAATAGAAGAAGGTATTCAACGACTGGCAAAGGCTATTCGACTTTATTTAAAGACACGTCTAGCAACCAGAAATTCAAAGGACTTGTTATTAAGGGATCCTGCATTAACGTAAACTGAGGTACAAGAAAATGGTTACTGAAATTAAAACAGGTACAAATCTAGTTAAGAAAGCTTTGCCGCAAATGCTCAAGGGTGGCGTAATCATGGATGTGGTTAATGCTGAGCAGGCAAAGATAGCTGAGGAAGCCGGTGCTGTCGCCGTTATGGCATTAGAGCGCGTACCTGCCGACATTAGAATTTCCGGTGGTGTTGCTCGCATGAGCGATCCGGAACTTATCGCAGGCATTATCGATGCCGTGTCTATTCCAGTAATGGCTAAAGCACGCATCGGGCATTTTGTGGAAGCACAAATTCTTGAATCACTTGGTGTAGACTGCATTGATGAAAGTGAAGTATTAACTCCGGCTGATGAGGAATATCACATTGACAAGAAGGAATTTACAATTCCGTTTGTATGTGGTGCTCGTAACTTGGGTGAAGCTCTTCGCAGAATCGGTGAAGGTGCGGCAATGATTCGCACAAAGGGCGAAGCCGGCACAGGCGATGTTGTCGAAGCAGTTCGTCATGCGCGCACTATACTCGGTGAAATTAGAAAGCTTACCGTGATGGCGCCTGAAGAGCGCATGACTTATGCCAAGGAAATTGGAGCGCCATTTGAACTGGTCAATCAAGTAGCTGATGAAGGCAAATTACCTGTGGTCAACTTTGCTGCTGGCGGTATTGCTACACCGGCTGATGCCGCATTAATGATGCAACTTGGTGTTGATGGTGTATTTGTCGGCTCCGGCATTTTCAAATCCGGCGATCCAGCCAAGCGAGCGCTCGCCATTGTCAAAGCAACGACTTTTCACAACGATCCGGAAATTCTTGCGCAAGTTAGCCGCAATCTGGGTGAGCCAATGGTCGGACGCACAGCCAAGAGTCTAACTCCTCAGGAAGCCTTGGCTCTCAGAGGGTGGTAATATGCCGACTTCTCGTCCTGTAGTTGGAGTCCTTGCTTTGCAAGGTGCGGTCTCAGAACACATGCGTCTACTTGACGCATGTGGAGCCCACCCTGTGGAGATAAAGCGAAGCAAGGAGCTGGCTGCAATCGATGGACTGATACTTCCAGGTGGCGAGTCTACGACAATTGCCAAGCTAACAGGTGCTGAAGCCTTCGATGCAATCATGGATGACATCAAGGAAAGAGCCCTTGCAGGAATGCCTGTCTATGGCACCTGCATGGGCTCAATTTTCCTGGCTAAGGAAATTGAAGGCTCAAATCAAGGTCGTCTTGGTCTAATGGACATCAAAGTCAGACGTAATGCTTTTGGTCCGCAGCGATTTAGCTCAGAACGACAAGTACCGATTCCACAATTACGTGACGAGCCATTAAACGCTGTGTTCATTCGAGCACCGATAATTCTTTATTGTGGTCCTGGGGTCAACGTTATGGCTTCAATTGACGAAGGTATTGTCATGGCACGTCAAGCCAATTTGCTAGTTACAAGCTTCCATCCAGAACTAACTGATGACGCTCTGGTGCATCGCTATTTCCTCTCCATAATCGCAGAGAACGAATGCAACCTTAAATCTGGTGCGGTTTCTACGCGTTCTAGCGTATTTGCACCAGTTTCAACATAGAAGGGAATCTCTATTATTCTGCCAACAGTTTGCCCACAAGGACGCAAATGGTAGAGAAATTCAACAATCGTGAAATTGAATGGAAGCCCAGTGAACAAAGCTTGGCTCATTCCCGATTGCATTCAGAAGCCGGGTTTTGGTCTGATGTCGCTAAAGGGACTCTTGCCGAAGCCGGACACGCAATTGATTTCACCAAGAGTGAGTCTTGGAGTGCGATGGGTACGGGGGCTGCATTCGGTATCGGTCTCAAGTGGATGTGCAATACGGTAAGACCTGCGCCTACTCGAATAGTTGGACAGCTTATTACTAGTGCTATTGGACTTAGCGGTGTTGCTTATACCGGACAGACTCTCGGGGAATTGGGTCAACTGAAAGACAAAGCCCTCAAGTCTGGTGATTACGCCAGTGGTGTCTCAGGTGCTCAGGCATTAACCGGAAAATTTCTGGCTGACAATATTCTTGGTTCTATTGGTGGTTTGGCAGGACATCTATCAGAGCCTCATTTGACTAACCTCTCTAACGTCTTAGGACGAAAATTGGCAAGCCCACATGTGTCTGCA
>JAKFVJ010000285.1 GCA_021732245.1 Candidatus Obscuribacterales bacterium
AGACAGTTGAAGATGCCTACAAGAGAATTCTGGATGGTGACGATGATTCGCCCAGAAAAATGCCTGATGACATAGAGTCCCTATTGCCGCCAAAACTAGGGCAGCTTCTTGTTGCTTCCGGCAAAATCACTCTTGAGCAACTACAGGAAGCTCTTGGACAGCAAGCCACATTGAATTTACCGCTGGGAGAAATATTAAAGAGCGCGTCTCTTGTGACCCAGATGGAATTGGATAGTTTTTTACTTAGTCAGCGGCTGATAAATCTGCCGGCCGATGCTCCTCATCAGATTGGGCAGCGTCTAATTGGCTTGGGCTTGGTGACAGAAGATATGGTGCGCATTGCGCTGGTTGAACAGCGGACTTCTGAAAAACCTTTAGGCGAAATACTTGTGGAAAGAGGCTGGCTGGCCGACGAAATTCTAGAAGCTTTAGCCTGTTAGGGTTTGTTTTTGGCACTTTTGCGGGCATAGTAATTTACAGGCTATGTAAATTACAAGCCAATTACAGGTGTTGACGTGTCCGTTCAGTCCAATGAGCCACAAGCAAGACAAGGTGAGGCCGCTAATGCTGCCTCAGAAGAAAAAATTGTCTTTCTGGTATTTGGACCTGATGCGGTTCTTGAATTGGAAAAATTAGAACAAGGCAAACAACTGTGCGACTTTGTCATAGTTGATGCCCGCAAGTCGGGCTTTTTGTTTTCCTTTGAGTCGTTAGTGGAATTGGCTTCCCATGCTGAAAACGTTCTTAGCAGCAAGGGTGCCATGGCTGTCGTTAAACAGGACAAGGTAATTGTTTTTACCAAGGATTCGCAATTAGGGTCTAAAGGTTTTAGCGTCTTTGACTCTCATGCTGAGGTCTATGACTATTCGCCGCTGTTGGCAAAGCATGTTTATGGGAGATTTGCCGAAGAAGGTGCCGAGCTGGAGAAGTCTACTGATCTAGCAGAGCAAATTCTTATGTCTTCAATTCCTGTACTGACTTCTTTTGGTATCAAACTCAAAGGTGGTCTAGAGTCGCATCGCAAGCGCAATAAAGTATTAGCTGCCGTCGACAATTACTCGCCGTTGAACGTCCTTTCCCAACGCCTGACTAAAGATCCTGGAAAGCTCACCATGGATGAGTTGAAGCAGGAATTGCGATCGCTTGAAGAATCTAAAGCAATTTACCCGTTGTTTGCCAAAGTGCCTTTTCTGGTTAATTGCTTCAAAAACAAAATTGCTTTTCAGTTGAGCGAATATCTTTTGGCTTCGCGAATAGTAAGCCAGGATCAACTCGATGAGATGCTTTTTCAACAGCAAAATACATCCAACAATGTTCGGTTATCGCTGGGATCATTAGCTGTCTCCAAAGGCTATTTGAGTTGCCGGCAATTGGAAATTGCTTTATCCGATCAAGCATTTTATGGACAAGGTGGGGGAACAGAAGAGACCAAACGTGTCGTGACCACAAGCCCTGAAGAAAAATCCGTGCAGTCTCTGGTTGGTTATTTAGGCACAACGGACCCATCAGGTGTCTTGCAGACTCTTTCCACAAATAGAGAAACAGGGGTCTTATCTGTTGAGTACAAAGGACAACAATTTAGAGCCTTGTTTGGAAAAGGCATTTTAACCAATGCCAAATTGGGAAATATTTTGGGTAATGCCGCAGTTCTGGAATTTGCCTCTGTGTGGCGCGAAGGAATTTTCGTCTTTATTCAAAGACAACCGCCACCAGATCTTGCTCACGAATCGGCAAAAGTAACCAAGCCTTTGGACAAACTTCTTCTTGATAGTGCTTTGGCACAAGATAATATTCTAGTTGTTTGGGGCAAATTACCAAAAGGCGTTCATAGTCCGCTTGAAAGATATCCCGATGTTCATCATTTGTTAGCTTCCGGACGAATGATGGATCCAAATACACAGGCAGAGCTGACAAGCGATGAAATTGATTTGATGCGTATTGTCTGGGAGATGAGCGATGGTTTAACACCCATTTCCAACGCCATTGATAACCAGCAGTCAATAACTACCTTGGCATTCTCGCAAGCCGTAGACAGGCTTCTGCACTACAAGCTGGTCGGCGCTCCTAGAGAAGGTATTGCGGCGCCTTTAGATAAGTTTCAACAGATTGTCTATGCCATTGGACAGGCAGTTGGATCAGAACGTAATTCCGTACTTCTAAAGCTATCTCTGCAGGCTACACAGGGGTATTCGGTGCGCGCACGTATGTTTGCCATTGGTTCAGGCGGCGAAGTGGGCATAGACCTGGCTGCAGCCAGAGCCGTTGGGCAGGCATTATCTGAGATATTGAAAGACCTTGATGACTGGCAGGTGAAATATATCGAATATGCTAGTCAGGAAATAGACCGAGAAAAACTCAAAGAAATCGTCATGAAAGTCCACCAATGAACTAAAATTTCTTGGTGAGGTGAAGCTTGTCATGACGCAAAAATTTGTGCCGTTCGTATTGGTCTTGGCTCTTTCTAATACTGCCGCTTTCGCGCAGGAATCCGGCAAGGATATTTCGCGAGCAAGAGCCGCTGTAATTCAACCAACTCAACAGCTTGCTGTATGGAATGAAAAAGGGCCGGCGCCCAGGTTGCGCATAGCGGTTGCTAAAAACGCTAGTTGTCCATCTGCACTTCTTGGTGCATTGGCAAAAGATTCATCTGATTTAGTGCGTGCTCAGGTTGCGCAAAATCCGAAATGCACAGACGATATAAAGTCCCGTTTGGCAGGTGATGCCGATCAATTTGTTGTTGAAGCACTTATAAAAGGTGGACGGCCGTTTTCGCCGAGTGTAATGAGCAAGTTGACCAAGAATCAACAAGTGCGTGTCTATGAATTAATTGCATCTGATCCTGCTACATCTCCTCAGGCTCTGCGTGATTTAGCAAATAATCTTGGGCAAACCGAATTCTTGCTTTTGTCTTTGGCGCGTAACCCTAATGTGCCACCCGATGTTGTGCAACGTTTGAGCAAAATGGGCGACCGTCTTGTTAGGTCTTTTCTTGCTCGTCAGGTAAATGCAACTCCTGAATGTCTTTCCATCCTTGCTTCTGATGGGGATTTAGGCGTAAGGTCGTTTGTTGCATCCAACAAAAAAGCATCCGCCGAAACTTTGAAGGCTCTAGCTAAAGATTCAAGTCTTGTTGTTAGAGAAGCTGTTGCTGCAAATGAATCTACGCCGGCAGATGTATTGAAGCTGTTAGCTTTAGACTCAGCGTGGGAAGTGAGAGCGGAAGCAGCCCTAAATCCGAACTTGTCCGCTGATGTGCATAATGCCTTGCTAAAGGATGCTAATACAAAAGTTCGATGGGCACTGGCAGCAAATCCAAACTGTAGTGCGCCTATGCTGGCTATGCTCAGTGTTGACACTGAAGCGATTGTCAGAGCAGCCACTGCTGAAAATCCTCATACTAGTCTTGAACAATTGCCCAAACTTGCAGATGACAGCTCTCTTGCTGTTGCGCAAGTAGTGGCAGCAAGAGCCGATCTGCCCGAATCAATTATGCTGAAACTTTCTCAACATCCTTCAACGGTCGTTAAGGAAATGCTGGCGGTTAATGGAAAACTTCCTTCAGCTCTAGCAGTAAAACTTGCTAAAGATACAGAACCGTCTGTAAGGCGAAGACTGGCAAGCAAGACTTTCGAGGCGGCGGCTCTAACATCACTTGCTGCAGATCCTGAATTGGAAGTACGAGTAGCTGTCGCCGGAAATGAGAATGCTCCGGGCACTATTTTGACCAGATTGTCTGCAGATTCGCAGTCTCGGGTCCGTCAAACTCTAGCTAAAAACAAGTCGTGTCCAAAAGACGCACTTACCACATTAGCAGGTAACGGCGATTCTGATGTTGAAAAGCTTATTTGCGCTCGTGCTGATTTGCCGAAGGAAGCTTTAATTAAGTTAGCTGACGATAATGATGTATCAGTAAAGATCTTTTTGGCGGGCCAAAAAGAATGTCCTGAATACATTCTTGGACAATTGGTTAAATCCGACGACACTTTTGTAAGGAGTGTGGCGGCACAAAATCCGTCATTGCCGGCTGACTTGGCAAAAGACCTCATGCAAGACCCAAGTCCTATGGTAAGAGCAGCTTTTGTATTTAGCCCACTTGCTGATGCGGCAAAGCTCGATGAACTTGCTAAGGATAAGGACTATCGCGTGCGTGGGACAGTGGCCGGCTCGGATAAAGCTACTGCAGATATTCTGACGCGTCTGGCTCATGATCAAGATATTCGCGTTGTCGAACAAGCAGCTAGTAATGCAAATTGCCCCGCTGAAGTTTTGGCTGAGCTTGTAAGAGAAAATCAGTTTTGGTTAGTGCAACCGTAGGGGGAACTTTGGAAGCTTTTATCGTTGATGCATTGAGAACACCAATCGGGCGTTATGCAGGAGCCTTAGGCACTATGCGTCCGGACGATCTTGCAGCGCTAGTTATTGCCGAGCTTGTTAAACGCAATGCCATTGATCCCAGTCAAATCGAAGATGTTTTGTTGGGTTGTGCCAATCAAGCAGGTGAAGACAACCGCAACGTGGCACGCATGGCTACTCTTTTAGCCGGGCTGCCCGTGAGTGTTGCCGGCGGCACGGTAAATCGTCTTTGCGGCTCCGGTCTCATGGCAGTCAATGATGCTTGCCAGGCAATTCTTGCAGGCAGCGGCGACATTTACATAGCCGGTGGCGTTGAGTCCATGACGCGCGCGCCCTTTGTTATGGGTAAACCTGAAAGTGCCATGCCGCGCGGCGATCTAAAAATGTTTGACACCACACTTGGCTGGCGTTTTATAAATGATAAGTTGTCTAAAATGTATCACCCTTATTCCATGGGTGAAACAGCAGAGAATGTCAGTGAAAAATACAAAATTTCGCGTGAAGAACAGGACAAGTTTGCATTGTCCAGCCAGCAAAAATATGGCGCAGCTCTCAAAGATGGCAAATTCAACGACGAAATAGTATCGGTTTCAGTTAAGCAGAAAAAAGGCGAGCCAATAATTGTTTCCAAAGACGAACATCCGCGTCCGGAAACAACTATGGCTGACCTTGCAAAACTAAAAGCAGCTTTTCGCGAAGGCGGTACTGTTACTGCCGGTAACTCCTCTGGGATAAACGACGGCGCTGCTGCCGTGCTCATTGCCTCCGACAAAAAGGTCAAAGAACTTGGTTTAAAACCGATGGCTCGTTATGTAGCATCAGCTGTCGCTGGTGTTGATCCGGCAGTTATGGGTCTTGGTCCAATTCCTGCTACTAAAAAGGTTCTTGAAAGAGCCGGGTTGACTATGAACGACATTGGTCTTGTTGAATTGAATGAAGCATTCGCCATTCAGGTTTTAGCTTGCGTGCAAGATCTTGGCATTGACCAGTCTAAATTGAACGTCAACGGCGGCGCTATTGCTCTGGGACATCCTCTAGGTGCAACAGGTGCTCGTGTCATGGCGACATTAGTGCACGAAATGAAGCGACGCAAAGTCCGTTATGGATTGGCTACTATGTGCATTGGCGTGGGACAAGGAATTGCCACAATCGTCGAACTGGTCGACTAATGACCGGCAAAACGCTCCTTTAATTCCGGAATGTTTTTCACCGCATCTTTTAGGTGTTTAACTGGGATAGCAAAACTGCAGCTGGTATAGCAGTCATCTTTCTCCGCCGGACCTGCAAAGTTAATGCCGACTACCTCTCCTGCTCGATTCAGGGTGGGCGAGCCTGAACCGCCTGGGGCGTCATGGCAGTTGGTGCGAATCACTTCGAGATTATTTCTGACAGCCTTTACCATCTTGTGGGCCCAAGCATTGGGCATAAAATTGCCTCGCTTATCCAGCGCGATAACGTTACCTGGAGAGCAATGAAGACTCTTCCATTGATTCGGGTAACCGACGATTGTCACTGTTTCTTCCAAACTCGGCGAGTCGTCTTTGGACAATGAAAGATATGGGACGTTGACTGGTTCAGTCCAATCAATTTTTAAAATTGCCAGATCTACTTTGGGGTTTTGGTAGATCTTTTTCAGCATTACCTTGTGCCCGTCAGGCCATTGAGCACTATACTCTCCCTTTTGGCTAGTGACATGGTTGTTCGTAACCAACCAGCCTTCAGGTGATATAAAAAATCCCGTTGCTGAATAACTAAATTTTTGTCCGGCGAATTCTTTGGCGAGTTCCTTGTCCATTAAGCCGTTTCGAACTAGCTCCTTTGGTTCGACAGAATCGGCAACCACGCGCACCACAGCTCCTTGGGAGCGCTGATAGTTTTGCGCCGTCTGGCAAGTTTCCGGCAAGGTAATAGTGTCGTTTTCACGTGCTTCAATGCCTGGCAAAAGAACCGGCACTTTTAACCTATTGTTGTCTTTTTCATCTTGTAATGACAACAAGCACAATTCGTTCTTGTTATCTGCAATTGTCTGACGACCGCTATCGAGCCCTGAGTCTGTAGCCATAAATCACCGTAGATTTTAGGCAATCCTAGACTTTCGCTATTCTCTCGACAATGAGGCAATTACGCTATTGCTCGACCTTTTTGCCCAGACCCACCAATTTCGGGTGGATGGACACTTGAGTCTCAAAGCCTATTGAACTCATCTGGAAAATGCCGTCGTTATTGCCGTCTTGAGCCCCGTCGTCGGGGTCGCGGGCATCTTCGGCTCCAATGGTGACGACCTTATTGGATTCATCCATGTCCAAAACGGCGTAGGAAATTTCCGGACTTAAGGTGTACTGGCGCCTGTCGATCGGTGTAACTAAATGCTCCATTGTTTCTTCTTTTGTAGTGACGAGCTCAGAAATTGTTTCTTCAATTGTTTTGCGCAGTCCGCTATCGGCTTTGTCATTGGGCACTTGCTGCAAGTATTGCTTCAAGGCGTCAGCCGCTTTTCCGTTTTCAGAAAGGATGATATAGCTCATTGCGCTATAGCGGTATATGTCCGGATGAGTCAAACCAAGTGCTTCAGCCTTGTGCAAGTTGACCAGCGCCGCCTGCGCGGTAACAGGGCTTTCCTTTTTAATCTGGGCTCTTGCCAAATTGAAATAGGCTCTTGCCTCACCGGGATCTATTGAAATAGCTTTGTGATATTGGAAAAGTGCCTCGTCGACTCTTTCAAGAACCATGAGCGAATTGCCGAAGTTTACTCTCAGTTGGGCAGAATCGGCGCCAGTGCGATTGTTGATGGTGACAGCCTGTCCGAAGGCATTGACTGAGCCTTTGGCATCGCCCAACTCATTAAGCGCAGTGCCTAGCCAGAAGTATCCTTCGCTGTCGGCGTCATGCTCGCTTACATAACTCTGAAACATCTTAGCAGCTTTAGGTGCTTGCCCGGATCCTAGTAATTTTTGACCTTCAGCCAGAGACTCAGGCATTTGGAAAACAGTGTCTGCCTTACTTGAACATAAAAGGTCGGACTTTGGTAAAAGCCTGCCGGCTAGACCATGTGCGGATGCTGATAATGAACAAGTGCTGACTTGCGCTATTACCAGGCCTGCCAGAATCACCTTCTTCATTCGTCCCTCGCTTGCCATAGATCCAATGGCTTTTTTTAGTTAGGCAGATTTTAGGGAATTTAATGGAGTTTGAAAATAGGGAAATCCGCATATTTAAGGTTGTTGCGGGGAAAATTTCACTTAGAGGCTCATTCGTGTGCCTTGGTTGCAACATTATCTGCTGGAGTCACCGTGGCTTTAGAGTCAAAACCATTTTCCTTTTTGCAAGTATCCGATGTACATCTGGACTCGGCTTTTGCCGGAAGCAAGATCAAGTTGCCGGTGAGCAAACGCAAGGAACGCAAGCAGGAGATTTTAGAGGCGCTGGCCAGAGTCTTTGAAGTCGCCAAGGAAAGGCGCGTGGATGCCATATTGATACCTGGTGATCTCTGGGATGCCGAATCGGTCGGTAGCCAAACAGTTAATCAAGTGATTGAGCTTTGCATGTCCGTCAAAGATACTTTCATTGTCATAAGTCCAGGCAACCATGATTATTATTCGGCTGATTCTATGTACAACCTGGAGGCGCTGCAGGCGCGCGGCATGCGTCTTTGGCCGTCTAATGTTCACGTTTTCAAAAGCGCCAATTTCCAGACGGTCTGCCACCCGTTTCGAGATGACATTTCCTTTACCGGCTGTGCTTTTGTCGCCAATGTGCCTGTTGAAGAGCGCCTGCTTGCCGAGCCAATTTCAAAAGAGAAATTGAAGCCTCTAAACATTCTCCTGTTTCACGGATCGCTTGATGGCTACAAAGGCGGCGACTCCGGTTTTCCCGGTAAGTTAACGGCTCCTTTCTCTGCTCAAGAATTGGTCAATCAAGGCTTTACCTACACGGCAGTTGGTCACTATCACCAACAAACCCCAATTAAATTCGAGGACAAACTCATAGGCGCCTATTCCGGCTGTTTAATAGGCCGCGGACTGGATGAGTCAGGTCCTCGCTTTTGCTTGTTCGGCTCGATAACCCCAAAGCCTGGAAACGGACAAGACTTTGAAGTAAAAATTGAGCCGGTCGAATCAGACAAAAGAAGAATTGTTGTTGCCGATTTTGAAATAACCGGCAAGACATCCAATGAGGTAATCGATCAAGTCATGCTCAATTTGGTGTCTTCAGGAGCGCGCGAAGGCTTGGATATAGTCTATTTGCGTTTGACCGGTCGCTATCCGGCCGGCGGTGAGCCGACTTATGTCAAAGAAAAGCTGGCGACTATGTTCTATCACTTGGAAGTAAGTGATGAGACTCGCCAAGATTACTTTCTACAGTCCATTGATGAGCGAACAACGGAAGGGAAATTTGTCGCATTTTTGACGAACTTGAAAAAAGAAGCGGAAGCGGCAGGAGGATCAGTCGCAATTGCCAATGGAGAAGGACTGATTGATGTGAAAACGATAGAGGATGCAATGTACTTTGGGCTGGATGCTCTCAAACAAAAGAGGATATCGATCAAAAATGCGGATTGAGAGTCTATTTTTTGATGCATTTGGCAATCTAGCCGGCAAGCGCATTGATTTCCAGCAAGGGCGTTTGAACCTTGTTTTGGCCGCTAATGAGTATGGCAAATCGACAATTGCCGAATCAATTTGGGCAGTACTGTTTGACTATCCGCCGCACCAGAGGTCTACCGAAGACAGGCTAAAAGAAAGAGAAGCACGCAAGCCCAAGGCAGCACAGGGTTTCAAAGCCTCTATGGATATAACCTTGCCGGATCAACAATTACGCATCGTCCGTGATTTTGACGAGCGTATATTGAAAGTTTTTGACAGGTTGAATTCCGATAGAGACGTTACCAACGAATACTTGTCCGGACCTAACCAGGATCAATTAGGAATAAGACTAACAGGAGTCGGCAGGGATTTATTCCGCAATACGTCTTTTGTCGGGCAAAGAGAACTTGGACTAACAGGACTTTCCGAAGAGTCGAGTTTGTCGGCAATTTTGCAGAGCATATCCGATGCCTCCGGCGCCGCCACGACAGCTGCGGAAGCAATAGAAGCTTTAATGGAAGCTCTTGCCAGTTTCCCATGGCAAGGAAAGAAATACCGCGCAGAAAGACTTATCTCGGAATTAGAGATGCAGCGGGAGGACATTCAAGTAAGACTCCACGATCTTGATAGAGACAGGCTTGCTGCCAGGGAAGATCTGGAAAGACTGGCTCTGCTCAAAGACAAGGTCAAAGTAGAAGAAAGACAGCTGAGAGCTTTGGAATACCTTCACTTATGTCTTGAGGTGGCTGATGTTGATACTCGACTGAGCAAGGCAACCGACAGACTCGTTAAGGTAAATGACTTGCGTGTGAGGATGAAGCATCTATCAGGCAGCGAAGAATTTCCGATCTCTTCGGTGAAAAACGTAGAAGAGCTATGGACCAAGCGTGAGGCTCGTCTTTCAGATAGGCAAAGACTTAAGCAAGAACTTGATGGTAAGGAAAAAGAGCTGTCCTTGAAAGAAATGCGTGTGCGCGAACAATATGAATCCGCTCAACATTTCACATCTGAGGAAGCACAGACGGTATCAGGCATAGGCATGACGCTGCAGTCGGTGTTGTCGGAATTAGTGCAAAATAAAACCAAATTAGAAGCGGAAGAAGGAAGAGTCAGAACAAGCGGTATCGATTTGGATGGACTGTCCTCTGTGCGCAAGTCACTTTTGAATCTGGCCACAAAAGACCTTGACGAAGCCTACATGTGCCACGAGAAAATCAAAAAAATGACCGATCAGGTAGAGCGCACTAAGGGTTCTGCTTGGCGTGCTCAGATGATTGCCAACGACATTTTGACCGAACGAAAACTCAAGGCTGCTGCTGCCCGCAACGGTGCTTTGATGAGCTTTGCGTTTATAATCGTACTTTTTTTGTTCCTCGTACTGTGCCAGCTGCCGGCCGTTAAAGCCAACTTGCCATTCGATGTGGCAAATCTATTAATTCCCCTGGCAGTGACATGTGGAGTTGTCTTAGTGGTTTGCCTTCTTAATGTAAAAGCATTGTTCGATGCCAATAATTTTCGCAATCTTGATTTAACTACTGCTCGTGAGGAGGAAGAGAAAAATAATCACGACGCTAAGACGCTGCCTCAAGAAATTGGACTGATGAACGAGCGTTTGAATATAATTGCTCGCAATGCCTTTCTAGCAGACGGAAGTCAACTTTTAGAGCGTATGCAAGCTTATGCCTCAGCGGCACCGGCACTAAAAGAACTGGATCTCTTAACTGAAATTATTCAGAGCCAAGAGTCGCATGCAGATGTTCTAAAAGAACAGCTAAAAGCAATGCTTACAAAAGCCGGTTATTCACTGGACAAAATAACACCACAAATGGCTTTCAAATTGGCTGAGGATATAAATAGTTATCTTGAGCAAGCACGCGGAATTAAGTTATCCGGCGAAATGCTCGAGCATCAGAGATCGGAATTGAAATTTTTGTCCGATGAAATGCGTGACCTGGATGCTCAGCTGAAAGAGTACTTCCGCAAAGCAAAAATTGATCATCCGGAAGACATTCCCGCATCCTATGAGACTTTTACAAATAGAATTCAGTCATTTAGACAGTGGCAGGATCTCAAATCAGAGTTGGGGCTAATCGAACGTGACAGCACATCTGATAGTGCTGTCAACACATTGCCGGAATTAATAGAACGACTGAAGCGGCAAAGACAAGCTGCCTGGTCAAAAATGGAAGAGTTAATAGTTAAGTATCCGGAAATTGCCGAGTCATCGGATTGCCTGGGTGTTCTAACAAAAAGAACTGATTTTGCCCAGCGCCTAACAGGTTACTCTGAACTCTTGCATGCCTATCAAAAAGAAAAAGAAGAATTGTCCATCAAGGTGCGTGCATCATTGAAAAACTATGAGGATCATTACCTCAAGTGGGAAGAAAATCTCGAATCGCTGGAAGAACAGATAAAGGAATTCAAGCAAACTAAGTTGTCCCTGGAATTGGCTTTGACCACCTTCCAGCAAATGGCATATGAAACACATAGAAATTGGTCGCAGCAGTTGAATGAAATCTCCAAAGATCTCTTAAACAGCATAGGCTCTGACTTTGAAAGCATTCAGTTTGATCAGAATTTGCAAATAACAGCAAGACGCAAAGGCGAAGTTGAACCCTGGCAGCCAGCTAATATCGAAAGCCAGACATCAATTGGTACACGTGAGCAACTCTATTGGCTGGCGCGCATGGCAATTTGCCGCTTCTTAAGCCGCGGCTCTAGCCTGCCAATTGTTTTGGACGAACCATTTAGCGAGCTTGATGATGAGCGCTTCTTGAAGTCAATGCGTTTTCTTTTGAATGTGCTTGCTAAAGACCACCAGGTGATAATTTTCAGTTGTCACAATGAAAGACATCGCTGGCTCATGGACAGGCTGAATGAAGAAGAAAAGGCACTTATTCAAAACTGTGAATTGAAACCGATTACGGAGTCCGCGTCTGTTAGCCTCTAATGTTTTTCAGGCAACTTGAGCCCTGACAGTTCAGATATTCGCTCCATGATTTTCCAGGTTGTTTCGTCTAGGTCGTCGCCTGGTGGCATTGGTTTGCCAAAGGTGATGTACATTTTGCTTTTCTTGTCGTTTGAGCCGACTATGCTCATGGGGACAATTGGCACCTTATTCGATTTGGCGATATATGCCGGACCAGTGTGCGGCGTGCCCAAGACTCCTGGAGTCTTGGTTCGTGTGCCTTCAATAAAAGTTAAAACGGGACGTCCTGATTTCAATATTTGGCGAATACCCTTAAATGTGGACGGACCTGGTCTATTGCGATCGACAGCAACTGCTCCTAGAAGTGATAGTGCTGGACCATATATTGGAATTTTAAACAGCTCTTCTTTGGCCATAAATCCAATGGCTCGGCCAACTTGACCGCTTATAGCCGGAGGATCAGACTCAGAGAGATGATTAGAAACGAGCAAGTAGGCGCCTTCTTTAGGCAGATTTTCTTTGCCTTTTGTAACGATCGGGTGCGTTAGCCAGAACATAAACTTATAGCTAGATGCGATAAGGTGGAAAAATAACCGCCCGATGGGTGTTAGAGAATTTGGATTGAATGTTGCCATGGACTATTTGCTGGCGCTTCTAGCCGCCGATTTGGGGAGAGTAATTCTTACCACTGAATTGTCTTCTTGCTGGCTGACATATAAATTTCCGTCATTGTCCAGAGCTAAATAATATGGCTTCTTGAAGCCGCTGGCAATAATGGTGGCAACCCCTGCCGGATTAATACGGGCAATGGTGCCGGAATTGTAATTGGCTACATAGACATTACCGGTTTCATCAACCGTTATACCGATAGGTCCTTTCAAATTGATGCCTGCAGAAAATTGCATGCGCGATCCATCAAGTGTGATTCTGTCGATTGTGTTGCTCAAGAAATTGGCGATGTACAAGTTGCCTTGACGATCAAAGGCAATACCAGATGGTGCCGAAAATCCGGTAGCAATGACACGCAAGGTTGAATTTGCAATTGTCGGCACTGGACTTGGTGTAGCCGCTACTTGTTGAACTGGTTGGACTGGTTGTACTTGTTGCACCGGTTGCTCGACAGGCATTTGTTGCTGCGGCTGAGTCGACATTTGTTGGCTATTGTAATTTTGGGCTGCGTAACCAAATGACGAGGAAGGTGCCGCTTGTGTTGGGCTTTCATCAATTCTGTTGCCGGACATGTTGGCGGCAACGGTTGATTGATTTTGTCCGTAATTCGCGGTGGATTCAAATCCGGACTGGCCCTTCAGCTGGGCGCCCCCTGAAAGTTGGCTATTGATTTGCGCCATGCGTTGTTGGCATTCGGCAAAGTGTGGGTTATTTGGCGCGATGTTGGAAAAATGATCTTTGGCTTCCGGTAGTC